>JAGOCV010000384.1 GCA_017998575.1 Burkholderiaceae bacterium | reverse complement strand
CCGCACGGCTGCGTGCCATGAAGCGGCGGCGGGCGCCGTCGTCGGTCATCAGATCGACATAGCGCTGGCGGTATTTCACTTCCTGGTCGGCCACGCCGTGGAACTTGTCGGGCATGGGTCGCAGGCTCTTGGTCAGCAGGCGTACCGAAGTGGCGTGGATCGACAGCTCGCCGGTGCGCGTCTTGAAGACCTTGCCTTCGGCGGCAACGATGTCGCCGAGATCCCAGCGCTTGAAGTCGGCGTAAACCTCTTCGCCCACGGCGTCGCGCGTCACGTAGATCTGGATGCGCCCGCCCGTCTCGCCCAGCGAGCCGTCCTGCAGTGTCGCGAAGCTGGCTTTGCCCATGACCCGCTTGAGCATCATGCGGCCGGCCACGCGCACCACGCGGCCTTCGGCTTCCAGTTGCTCGGCCGTGGCGGCGCCGTGCGTTTCCACCAGTTCGGCAGCACGCGCGTCGGGCTTGAAGTCGTTGGGGAAGGCGATGCCCTGGGTACGGATGCCGCGCAGCTTCTCGCGGCGTTCGGCGATCAGCTGGTTTTCATCCTGGGCGGGGGTCGGGGTCGTGTCGGACATGGAAGGCGGCGCGGTACGCCGGAGTGCGCGACGACAGGTGGAAATGGGCCTGAGGCCCGGTCGTCGCGGGTCAAAACCCGCTATTTTAGGTTTTTCGCGGGCACGCGTGGCAGGCTTCAGGCACCGGCGATGCCGGTGCGGGCCAGCAGGTCGTCGACGAGTTCCAGCCGCATCAGCGGGTTGTCCAGCGCCATCAGCCGCTGCTTGAGTTCGAGCGGCACCGGCAGCAGTTCGCACCAGCGGTTGGCGACCCAGCCGCAATCGTCCAGCCGGTAAGGTTCGTCGATCGGCAGATCGACTTCCCGCGTACGCAGAGATTCAAGCACACGCGCCAGCGCATCGGCCGCTGGTTGCAGATCGGGCGGCACGGCGACCGCTGCGTCGTCGGGCATCGACTGCACTTCGGCCAGCCAGAGGCCGTGCGGCAGCCGCTCGCTGCGCGCGACGTGAAAGCGCTGCAGGCCGGTGCAGCGGATCATCATCAGTCCGGGCTGAGGTTGTTCGAGCTGCTGGATGCGGGCCAGCGTACCCACGGCATGGAACGCCTCGGACGGCGCGCCAGGGCGCTGCACCTCATGCCCCTGTGTGAGGCACACCACCCCGAATGGCGCGCCGGCCTTGTGGCATTTGCCGATCATGTCGAGGTAGCGCACCTCGAAGATCCGCAGTGGCAGGACGCCGCCCGGGAACAGTACGCTGCCGAGCGGGAACAAGGGCAGGGAATGAAGGGTGAGGGCGTTCATGCGGTCGATGGGTGCCCCGCTATCATCCCATGGCCTACCCGGTCTCTCCTGCCCATGTTGTTCCAGATCATTTCCTTCCTGCTCGATGTCGCCGTCGGCCTGCTGGCCGGCGCCTGCCTGCTGCGGCTGTACATGCAGTACCAGCGCATTCCTTTCGGCAACCCGGTAGGACGCCTCGTGTTCGCGCTCACCGACTGGCTGGTGCTGCCGTTGCGGCGCGTGCTGCCGGCTGTCGGGCGCTGGGACACGGCCAGTCTTGCCGGTGCCTTCCTGCTCAAGCTGGCGCAGATGGCCATCCTCTGGGCGCTGCGTGGCGCGGCCGCGCCGGTGGCGCTCGTGCTGTTGCAGGCGGTCTTCGGTGTGGCGCAACTGGTGATCACGGGCCTGATCGCGCTGCTGATCATTTACGCCATCCTGTCGTGGGTGCAGCAGGGCGGCCCGTCGCCGCTCTACGACGTACTCGACCGCCTGTGCGCGCCGGTATTGCGCCCACTGCGGCGCGTGATACCGCTCGTGGGCGGGTTCGATCTGTCGCCGCTGGCCCTGCTGGTGCTGCTGCAGGTGGCGCTGATCGTGCTCGGTCACCTGCAGGCGCAGGCCATGAGCTGGGTGGCCTGGGGCTGAAGCTCCCGGCGCCAGAGCCAGAAGAAAAGCCCGCATGGAGCGGGCTTTTCTTGCAGGTAGATGCGGTACTGCCTCAGGTCACCGCATCGGCCGGCTGACGCTGCAACAGCGCCAGCGTGGTCGCGATGCGGCCACGCAGTTCGCGGCGGTCGCAAATGAAATCGATCGCGCCCTTCTGCTGCAGGAACTCCGCCCGCTGGAAACCATCGGGCAGCGTCACGCGCACGGTCGACTCGATCACGCGCGGGCCGGCAAAGCCGATCAGCGCCTTGGGTTCTGCGATCACCACATCACCCACGAAAGCGAAGCCAGCCGAAACGCCGCCCATCGTCGGATCCGTCAGCACGCTGATGTAAGGCAGGCCCTTCTTGGCCAGGCGCGTGAGCGCGGCATTGGTCTTGGCCATCTGCATCAGCGACAGCAGGCCTTCCTGCATGCGCGCACCGCCGGTGGCCGTGAAGCAGACGAAGGGCACCTTCTGGTCGATCGCGGCTTCGACGCCGCGCACGAAGCGCTCGCCCACCACGCTGCCCATGCTGCCGCCCATGAAGTCGAACTCGAAGCACGCCGCCACCAGGCTGACGCTGCGCACCGAGCCACCCATGACCACCAGCGCGTCAGTTTCGGAGGTGTTCTCCAGCGCTTCCTTCAGGCGTTCGGGATAGCGGCGACTGTCCTTGAACTTCAGCGCATCGACGGGGATGACTTCCTGTCCGATCTCATAGCGGCCCTCGGCGTCGAGAAAACCATCCAGGCGTGCACGCGCGCCGATGCGGTGATGGTGGCCACAGGTGGGGCAGACGTTCTGGTTGTGCTCGAGATCGGTCTTGTAGAGCACGGTCTCGCAGCTTGGGCACTTGATCCACAGGCCCTCGGGCACCTGGCGGCGCTCGGTGGGATCGGTCGGCTGGATCTTGGGAGGAAGCAGCTTTTCAAGCCATGACATGGTTGTTACCTCGGTCTGTTCGTGCGCAATCGGCGGATTATGCGTCCAGCGCAGCGCGCACTTCTCGCAGGAAGCCGGCGGCGGCGGGGGCCACCGATTCGCGCGGCTGGGATTCGATGAGCTGGATCAGTTTGGTGCCGATCACCACGGCGTCGGCCGTGCGGCCGATGGCGCGGGCGGTCTCGGCGTCCCGGATGCCGAAGCCCACTCCCACGGGCACCTTCACGTGGGCGCGGATACGCGGGAGCGTGCGCTCGACCGCGCCGGTGTCCAGGTGGCCGGCGCCCGTCACGCCCTTGAGGGACACGTAATACACATAGCCGCTGGCCAGTCGGCCGATGTCGGCCATGCGCTGGTCGGTGCTGGTGGGCGCG
>JAGOCV010000383.1 GCA_017998575.1 Burkholderiaceae bacterium | reverse complement strand
GCCGACGGCAGCGTGCTGCAGGAAGCCTGGAACGCCAACATGGAAACCGGCGACTGCACGGCCCATGCCGAGACCAGTGCCGTGCGCCTGGCCAGTCCGAAGTTCAGCCGCGAGCAGCTCGCGGGCGCCACGCTCTACTCGTCGGGCGAGCCCTGCGTGATGTGCGCCGGCGCGATCTTCTGGTCCAACATCCGGCGCGTGGTGTTCGGCATCGACGCCGAGCGACTGCGCGTGTTCCGCGGCGAACGGCAGGAACAGCGCGACGCCGAGCTGTCGTGCCGCGACGTGTTCGACGCCTCGCCGCACGCCATTGAATGCATCGGGCCCGCCCTCATCGACGAGTCGAGCGCGCCGCACGTGGGGCACTGGAAGGCCTGACGACGCGGCCCGCGTGGCCACACCGGACACCCGCTTCGCGATGAACGAAAGGCGGCCTGCGAAAATGCGCGGGCCGCCTTTTTTCTTTTCAGGCGCCCGCCGGAGCCCCCATGATCCCTGCCCAAGACCTCGTCATCTTCACCGGCGCCGCCGTGCTGGTGGCCCTCACGCCCGGCCCCAACATGATCTACGTGACCTCGCGGTCCATCAGCCAGGGGCGCCGCGCGGGCGTGATCTCACTGCTGGGCGTGATCGTGGGCTTCCTGGCGCACATGTTCGCGGCGGCGGCCGGCCTCACGGCGCTGTTCCTGGCCGTGCCGCTGGCCTACGAAGTCCTCAAGTGGGCCGGCGCGGCCTACCTGCTCTGGATGGCCTGGCAGGCCTTGAAGCCGGGCGCGCGCTCGCCGTTCGAGACGCGCCACCTGCCGCCCGATTCGCCGCGTCGCCTGTTCGCCATGGGTTTCCTCACCAACCTGCTCAACCCCAAGATCGCGGTGTTCTACCTGGCCGTGTTCCCGCAGTTCGTCTCGCCCGCGCACGGATCGGTGTTCGCGCAGAGCCTGGTGCTGGGCTTCATCCAGATCGTGAGCAGCTTTGCCGTCAACTTCACGCTGGTGATGTGCGCCGGTGGGCTGGCAGGCTGGTTCGCGCGCCATCCGCTGTGGATGGCGGTGCAGCGCTGGGTCACCGGATCCGTGCTGGCCGCGCTTGCCGTGCGCCTGGCGCTGGAGCCGCGCCGCGGCGCCTGACCTGAAGAGGGCCGACACCATGACCATCGAGCTCGACCGCGAGCAACGCGATCAGGCCATCGCCTCCATCGAACGCTGGTTCCGCGAAGAGCGCGACGAGAAGATCGGCAACATCGCCGCTGGCGCGCTGCTGGGCTTCTTCCTGGCCGAGATCGGACCCGTGCTCTACAACCGCGGCGTGGCCGACGTGCAGGAGCGCTTGCGCGCGCGCGTCGACGAGATCGACATCGAGGTGCACGAGGACGAGTTCGGATACTGGAAGACCACCGGCGGGCGCCGCTGACACCCTCGCTGCGGCGGCACCCTCAGAGAAACCGTTCGAGCAAACGCCGCGATGCGCGGTCCAGCGTCGTGAGGTCGGGCACGCGGAACTGCACGCCGCTGGCCGAGAGGATCAGCAGCCGAGTGCGGGAGAGGCGGCGGATGTCTTCCTCGCCGCCGAGGGTGAACTCGGTTTCGCCACGATCCGTCTGCACGCGCCAGACGCTGGGCGTGGAGAAGGTGGACACCGACACCAGTTGCCGGATTTCGGGTGCGAACTCGCGCACCGAAAGTTCCTGCGCGATCAGCTCGCGCGCTGTGTCGGGCAGCGCATCGAAGTTCGCCACCCAGGCCACTTCGTGGCCGCCCTCACCCACCAGCGACAGGCCGTCGCCCGGCGCGGTCAGCGGAAAGGCGCGCACCGGCAGCACGCCCGCATGCACGGTGCCATCGGCCCGCGTGAGCACGAGGCGCCCGAAGGCGTCCCGGGCGAGCGTGAAGTCCTCAGTCGTGGCGTCGGGCTTCATTCGAGCAGTTCCTTGGCATGCCGTTGTTGCGCGTCGTACAGGCGCCAGTAGGCGCCGCGCCGTTCCATGAGCTGGTCGTGCGGGCCGACTTCGACGATGCGGCCGCGATCCATCACCACCAGGCGGTCGGCCTTGCGCAGCGTGGAGAGGCGGTGGGCGATGGCGATGGTGGTTCGGCCCCGCACGAGGTTGTCCAGCGCCTTCTGGATCTCCTGCTCGGTCTCGGTGTCCACGCTGGAGGTGGCTTCGTCGAGGATGAGGATGCGCGGATCGATGAGCAGCGCGCGCGCGATGCTGATGCGCTGGCGCTCGCCGCCCGACAGGCCCTGGCCGCGCTCGCCCACCAGCGAGTCGTAGCCGTGCGGCAGGCGCAGGATGAATTCGTGCGCATGGGCGGCGCGCGCGGCGGCCACGATCTCCTCGCGCGTGGCGCCGGGTTTGCCATAGGCGATGTTCTCGGCCACGGTGCCGAAGAACAGGAAGGGCTCCTGCAGCACCAGGCCCATGTGGCGGCGCCAGTCCTGCACCCGGTAGCGGCGCAGGTCGTGGCCATCGACCACGATGGCGCCGTCGGTCACGTCGTAGAAGCGGCAGATCAGGTTGACCAGCGTGCTCTTGCCCGAGCCGCTGTGGCCCACCAGACCGATCATTTCGCCGGGTTCGATCTTCAGGTCGAGCCCGCGGATCACCGAACGGCTGCCGTAGCGGAAGCCCACGCCGCGCAGCTCGATGCGGCCCTCGGCGCGATCGAAGGGCACCGGGTTGGCCGGCTCAGGCACGTTGGACTGGTGGTCGAGGATGTCGAAGATGCGCTTGGCGCCAGCCGCCGCCTTCTGTGTGACGGAAACGATGCGGCTCATCGAATCGAGCCGCGTGTAGAAACGCCCGATGTAGGCGATGAAGGCGGTGAGCACGCCCACCGTGATCTGCTGGCGCGACACCAGCCAGATGCCGAAGGCCCACACCACCAGCAGGCCGATCTCGGTGAGCAGCGTGACGGTGGGCGAGAACAGCGACCAGGTCTTGTTGAGCCGGTCGTTGACGGCCAGGTTGTGGGCGTTGGCGTCTTCGAAGCGCTGCGACTCGCGCTTTTCCTGCGCGAAGGCCTTGACCACGCGGATGCCGGGGATGGTGTCGGCCAGCACGTTGGTGACCTCGCCCCAGACGCGATCGATCTTCTCGAAGCCGGTGCGCAACCGGTCGCGCACCACGTGGATCATCCACGCGATGAAAGGCAGCGGCAGCAGCGTGACCAGCGCCAGCCACGGGTTGATGGAAAACAGGATGGCCGACGTCATGAGGATCATCACCACGTCGTTGGCGAAGTCGAGCGCGTGCAGCGACAGGAA
>JAGOCV010000098.1 GCA_017998575.1 Burkholderiaceae bacterium | reverse complement strand
CCATGAAGCCGATCACCCAGTACAGATCGGGCGGCAGCGTGCGGTAGCGCGCCGTCACCCAGAAGCGCTCGCGCTTGCCCTCGCCCTGCTTGATGCTGGGCGCCTCGGCCTGCTCACGCCACAGGCGCCGGGCGGTACGCAGCATGCGGCCGTATTGGTCCACCGTGAATGTGGAGCGCGGCTGGCTGGTGATCGCCACGCGCGGGATTTCGGGTATCTCGTTGATCCATTTGCGCGAGAGCGCCAGCTTCATCGCCTTGCGCAGGATCACCAGATACTGGGAGATGGTGGTCGACGACACCTCCTGATCTCCCATGCGTTCCATGAACGCTTCGATGTGCTCCTGCCCCACGTCGTCGACCGGCAAGTGGCCGAACACGGGCAGCAGATGCGCATCGAGCCGGTTGCGCATGATCTGCACCGATTCGGTACTCAGCGCACCGCGCCGCGCGCGGTCGGCCTCCAACGCCAGCAACTTGGCCGCCACCTCGGAGAACAGCGGAGCGCCCGCAGGCAGGAGCGCGACCGAGGTCCGCTTATGCGCCCCGGCCCCCGGCAGCGCCGGTCCGGCCCCGGCTGCGCCGGACATCAAGGCCTGCAACAACTGCGGCCCGACGACGTAGAAAAGCGGGCGGTTCTGATCCAGCACAGCCACGGGCTGCCCCGCCGCCGCCACCAGGAAATCCTCTGGCGGCGCCTGGAGATCTGCAAGCGAGACAGTGTAGTTAGTCAGCATCTTCTGCATGAAAGATTTGAACACAACTCCATGTTTTTGTTAAACAAAGTCAAGTAAAGTCCCCGGTGCGCTCTAGTTGCTCTGGCTACACTGTCCATTATCGGTGGTGCCGTGCAAGCTCAATCGAGCGTGACCCTCTACGGGCGGGCCGAAGCCACCGTCGAGTTTGGCCGCAAGAATGAGTTCTCATCCACGTCGACCGTCGGCAACGTCACGACACGCAACACCACGTTCCAGAACAGCAACCTCTTGGGACTGTCTGCTGCAGAGATCACAGGCTTGGCCGGCGCCTTCAATGCAGGAGCAATCGGGCTGGCCGCGACGCCGCAGCAAACCGGCGTCAGCAAACCGTCGTTTGCACTGCAAGACGGAAACAGCCTCGGCGACGGCTCTTCCCGCTTCGGCCTGCGCGGCACGGAAGACCTTGGTGGCGGCCTTTCGGCGCTGTTTCAACTGGAAGCGGGCGTCAACATCGATGACGGCTCGTCCGGCAACGGCGGGGGCAATCTGTTCAGCCGTACCGCGATCGTTGGCCTGAAGGGAGGCTTCGGCGAAGTCACCGCCGGACGCCAAGTGAATCCCGCGTTCAAGGTGCAAGGCGCCGGGCAGGCCATGGGGGCGATGAATGGCATCACCGACGCGGGCGCGATCGTGATACCGGCGGCCGGCGGCGTGCGCTCGAGCAATTCGGTGCGCTATGCCACCCCAGATTTCGGCGGCTTTACGGCAGAGGTGTTGCTCGCGGCGCCAGAAGCTCGCGGCACAACAACAAGTGGGGCCAATGCTGTTGAAAGCAAATCCAACATGGGCTCGAGCCTTGCGCTGAACTACAACGCAGGTCCGCTGTACGTGGGCGTTGGCTACGATCAGCGCAAGGTGGGCTTGCGCACAAGCAACTTCACCACTGGCGCGTTTGTCAGCGACATCGGCGCAGACCGGAAGACATGGGTGCTGTCGACAGCCTATGACCTTGGCTTCGTCAAGCCCTTCGTCAGCTACACCCGTGACAAATCGGCACTGTCCAGCACCACACCAGGCGTGGTCGGCCACGCCGCAGTCACGGAAAAGGCGTGGTCTCTGGGAGCTACCGCACCCTTGAGCACCAACGGCCTTCTGTTCGCCGAGTATGGAAATAGCAAAACAAGCTTTGGCGCATCCGTCAATGGCACGAGCGTTCTTGCTGCGGGTGACACAGTTGGCGGCAAGGAGCGCGCCTTCTCTATTGGCTACCGCCACAACCTGAGCAAGCGCACTTGGGTCCAGTCGGCCTATGGCTTCTATAAACAAGAGTCGTGGGACCGCGGCACTGGCTTTGCCGACATCGACACAACCAAGCAGCGCGCTCTTGCCCTCACTGTGAGCCACGTGTTCTGACCTAAAAGACCGCAGAACTCGCACACAACCAAACGGCCGCGCCATAAGCGCGGCCGTTTCTTATTTGCAAGCCAGCATTTGATGCTTGGCGCAGAGCGGACGAATGGCGTGATCTAGGCATCGCTATCATTCGCTCTAAATGCCCCGCCCTCTCAAACCCGCCGACTATCTCAAGAAAATCCTCACGGCCCGCGTCTACGACGTGGCCCATGAAACCCCGCTGGAACCCGCGAAGAACCTCAGCCGCCGGCTGCACAACAAGGTGCTGCTCAAGCGCGAGGACACGCAGCCTGTGTTCAGCTTCAAGCTGCGTGGTGCATACAACAAGATGGCGCAGCTCACGCCGGCGCAACTCAGGAATGGCGTGATCTGCGCCTCGGCCGGCAACCATGCTCAGGGCGTGGCGCTGGGTGCGCACAAGCTGGGCACGCGGGCGGTGATAGTGATGCCGACCACGACGCCGCAGGTCAAGATCGATGCCGTGCGCGCGCTGGGCGGCGATGTGGTGCTGCACGGCGACAGCTACACCGACGCCTACGACCACGCCGTCGAACTCGAAAAGAAGCAGGGCCTGACCTTCGTGCATCCCTTCGACGATCCGGACGTGATCGCCGGCCAGGGCACGATCGCCATGGAGATCCTGCGCCAGCACCAGGGCCCGCTCGACGCGGTTTTCGTCGCCATCGGCGGCGGCGGCCTGATTTCGGGCGTAGCCAACTACATCAAGGCCGTGCGTCCCGAGGTCAAGGTGATCGGCGTGCAGATGAGCGACTCCGACGCGATGATGCGGTCGGTCGAGGCAAAGAAGCGCGTCACGTTGCCGGACGTGGGCCTGTTCTCGGATGGCACGGCGGTGAAGCTCGTGGGCGAGGAAACCTTCCGCATCGCGCGTGGCCTGGTCGATGGTTTCATCCGTGTCGACACCGACGCCGTGTGCGCAGCGATCAAGGACGTGTTCGTCGACACGCGCAGCATCGTCGAGCCCTCGGGTGCGCTGGCCGTGGCGGCCATCAAGCAGTACGTGGCCACGCACAAGACCAAAGGCGAAACCTATGCCGCCATCCTGTGCGGCGCCAACATGAACTTCGACCGGCTGCGCTTCGTGGCCGAGCGCGCCGAGGTGGGCGAGGAGCGCGAGGCACTGTTCGCCGTGACCATTCCCGAGGAGCGCGGCAGCTTCCGCCGCTTCTGCGAGCTGGTGGGCGCCCTGCCCGGTGGCCAGCGCAATGTGACCGAGTTCAACTACCGCATCAGCGATTCGAAGAAGGCGCACGTGTTCGTGGGCCTCACGACGACGGCGCGCGGCGAGTCGCAGAAGATCTCGGCCAACTTCAGCCGCCATGGCTTCGAGACGCTCGACCTCACGCACGACGAGCTGGCCAAGGAACACATCCGCCACATGGTGGGCGGCCATTCCCAGCTGGCGCGCGACGAACGCCTGCTGCGCTTCGTGTTTCCCGAGCGGCCGGGCGCGCTGATGAAGTTCCTCTCGCTCATGAAGCCCAACTGGAACATCAGCCTGTTCCACTACCGGAATCAGGGTGCCGACTACGGCCGCATCCTCGTGGGCCTGCAGGTGCCGGCGGCCGAGGAAAAGGCCTTCGCACGGTTCCTCGACACGCTGGGCTACCCGCACGTCGAGGAGACCCACAACCCGGTCTACCGCCTGTTCCTGCAGGCCTGAACTGGCAACCCACTCGGCACGATCATGGGCGCATCCCTCGAAGGCAAGCTGGTCGTCGCGATCTCTTCGCGCGCGCTGTTCGATTTCGAGGAGGAGAACCGTATCTGGGAAGCCGGTGACGAGGCTGCCTACATGCGCCACCAGCTCGACCGTCTGACCCAGCCGGCGCGCCCCGGCATCGCGTTCCCGCTGGTCAAGAAGCTGATGGCGTTCAACACCACCGACACGCAGCGCGTGGAAGTGGTCATGCTCTCGCGCAACGACCCCGCCAGCGGCATGCGCGTGTTTGCCTCGGCGCGCACCGCAGGCCTGCGCATAGAGCGCGGCGTGTTCACGCGTGGACGCGATCCGTTCGGCTACCTGCGCCCACTGGGCGCGCATCTTTTCCTCTCGGCCAACGAGGCCGATGTGCGGCAGGCACTGTCGATCGGCTTCCCGGCCGCGCGCGTGATGACCGACGCCACGCCGGCCGGCGACACCTACCCACGCGAGGTGCGCATCGCCTTCGACGGCGACGCCGTGCTGTTCTCCGACGAGGCCGAGCGCGTGTACCAAGCTCAGGGCCTGGCGGCTTTCCAGGAACACGAAAGCAGCAAGGCCGCGCAGCCACTGGCCGAAGGCCCGTTCAAACCGTTGCTGGCCGCGCTGCACAAGCTGCAGCAACAGGCCGACGCCTCGGGCATGCGCATCCGCACGGCGCTGGTGACCGCGCGGTCGTCACCGGCGCACGAACGCGCGATCCGCACCCTGCTCGACTGGGGCGTGACGGTGGACGAGGCCATGTTCCTGGGCGGGCTCGACAAAGGCTTCTTCCTGCGCGAGTTCGAGCCGGACTTTTTCTTCGACGACCAGACGGGCCACGTCGCCTCGGCCGCGCGCCACGTGCCGGCCGGCCACGTGAGCTCGGGCATTGCCAATCCGGCCTGACCGGGCGCCCGGGCGGCTGCGGGCTGTTCTCAGCGTCGTCTAAGCCGCTGCGTGCACCCCGGCGCTACGATGGCGCGAAGCACAACAACGGGGTTTCCCACATGAGCACTGAAGGCAGGTTCCGCCAGGCCGCTGCCACGGCCCGCCGCGTCTGCGCGCTGGCCGCGCCGTATTTCAGGTCAGACGAGAAGTGGAAGGCGCGCGGCCTGCTCGCCGCCATCATCCTGCTCAACCTCGCGGCCGTGTACATGCTGGTGCAGATCAACGACTGGTACCGCGTGTTCTACGACGCACTGGAAAAGCGCGACCAGCCCGTGTTCTGGGCGCAACTCGGACGCTTCGCCTGGCTGGCCCTGATCTATGTGGTGATCGCCGTCTACCGTTTCTATCTCACGCAGATGCTGGAGCTGCGCTGGCGCCAGTGGATGACGCGCGAGTACCTGCAACGCTGGCTGGCCGGCCAGGCGTTCTATCGCATGGAACTCGCGCGCTTCACACCCGGGCGCGAAGCCGCCGACAACCCCGACCAGCGCATCCAGGAAGACCTCAACCTGTTCACCACCTATTCGGTGAGCCTGTCGATGGGGTTGCTCAATGCCGTGGTCACGCTGGCGAGCTTCGTCGGCATCCTGTGGTCGCTCTCGGGCGCGTTCGGCTTCGATTGGCGCGGCCAGCACTACACCATCAGCGGATTCATGGTGTGGATGGCCGTGCTGTATTGCGTGGTGGGCAGCGTGCTGGCGCACTACATCGGGCGTTCGCAGATCTGGCTGAACTTCCGCCAGCAGCGGCTGGAGGCCGACTTCCGCCACCACATGATCCGCGTGCGCGAATACAGCGAATCGATCGCGCTGGACAAGGGCGAGCCGGTGGAGCACCGCAACCTCGCCGAGCGCTTCGCCAATGTGCTGGCCAATTCGCTGCGGCTGATCCGAGCGCAGAAGAACCTCACGTGGTTCTCGACCTTCTTCGGCTAGGCGGCCGTGGTGTTTCCGTTCATCGTGGCCGCGCCGCGCTTCTTCAGCGGCGCGATCCAGCTCGGCGAGCTGATGCAGATCGCTTCCGCATTCGACAAGGTGCAGACATCGCTGTCATGGTTCGTCGAGAGCTACAGCGAACTGGCCATCTGGCGTGCCACCACCGACCGTCTCACCAGCTTCGAGGCCGCCGTGGTCGCGGCGCAGCGGCAGGGCAGCGGCATGTTGCACCCCGAAGCCGGCGCGGCGCTGGCGGCCGACGACCTGACCGTCGCGCTGCCCGATGGCCAGGTGCTGCTCGCGGGCGAGGCGCTCGCCGTGCGGCCGGGCGAGAGCGTGGTGATCGGCGGTCCCTCGGGCAGCGGCAAGTCGACACTGTTCCGCACATTCGCCGGTCTGTGGCCGTTCGCGCGCGGACGGGTGCAGGCGCCGGCGTCGGCCATGTTCATCCCGCAGCGCGCCTACTTCCCCGACGGCACACTGCGCGCCGCACTGGCCTATCCCGGCGAGCCCGGAGCGCATTCCGACGAGGCGCTGCGCCAGGCGCTCGACGACGCGCAGTTGCCGCAACTCAAAGACCGGCTCGACGACGTCGACGCCTGGAGCCTGCGCCTGTCGGGCGGTGAGCAGCAGCGGCTGGCCATCGCGCGCGTGCTGCTGAAAAAGCCGGCCTGGGTGTTCGCCGACGAGGCCACCAGCGCGCTGGACGAGGATGCCGAGCAGGCCGTCTATCGCCGGCTGGTATCGCTCACCCAGGAAGGCGGCGGCGCGCTGGTGTCGATTGCCCACCGCAGCAGCGTGGCCGGCTTCCACGACCGGCGCTGGCAACTGCAGGCTGCACCGGCCGGCGGGCCGGCGCGCTACACGCTGGCCGCGTAGCGCTCGTAGCCGCGCGCGCGCAGCTCACAGGCCGGGCAGGCGCCACAGCCGTAGCCCCAGGCGTGCCGATGGATGCGGTCGCCCAGATAGCAGGTGTGCGTGTCTTCCAGGATCAGATCCACCAGCGGCTGGCCGCCCAGATCGTGCGCCATCTGCCAGGTCTGCGCCTTGTCGATCCACATCAGCGGTGTCTCGACGACGAGGCGCCGGTCCATGCCCAGCGAAAGCGCGAGCTGCATCGCCTTCATGGTGTCGTCGCGGCAATCGGGGTAGCCCGAATAGTCCGTCTCGCACACGCCGGTCACCAGCACCTCCAGGCCGCGCCGGTAGGCCAGCGCGCCCGCGAGCGTGAGGAACATCAGGTTGCGGCCGGGGACGAAGGTATTGGGCAGGCCCGTGCGCTCCATCTCGAAGGCCATGTCGCGCGTGAGCGATGTTTCGCTCACCTGGCCCAGCACGGAGAGATCGAGCATGTGGTCCTGCCCCAGCCGCGCACCCCATTTGGGGAAGCGCTCGCGCAGAATGTCGAGCACCACCAGCCGCTGGCGCAACTCGACGTCGTGGCGCTGGCCGTAGTCGAAGCCTACGGTTTCCACGCGCTGATAGCGCGCGAGTGCGTGAGCAAGGCAGGTGGTGGAATCCTGGCCACCGGAGAAGAGGACGAGCGCGGTCGAATGCATGGATGTACGAGGAGAAGCATCGGGCCGCCCCGTGGCAGCCAGCGCACGCATTGTGCCGCGCGCCCCGCACGGCGCACGTCCAGACATCGATCCGCTCAACGCAAGCCGAGCGCTTTCATGGCCGGCCCGAGCGACCGTGCGGCGGCGTCGTAGCCGTCCCATGGCGTGTTGCCGGTCGACAACCGCGGCGCCACATCCTGCACACGCCAGTGGGCCCCCGAGGTGAGGTCGGGCAGCTCGTCCCAGCGCACCGGCACCGAAACGCCCATGCCCGGCCGGGCCCGCGCGCTCCAGGCCGCGACGGTGGTGGCACCCCGCCCGTTGCGCAAATAGTCCACGAAGATCTTGCCGACCCGGTTGCGCGGGCCGCTCTTGGCCACGAACCGGTCGGGCAGCATGCGCGCCAGGTGCTGCACCACCGCCTGCGAGAAGCCCTTGGCCTCGTCCCATCCGTAGAGCCGCTTGATCGGCACCACCACGTGCAGCCCTTTGCCGCCGCTGGTCTTGAGGAACGGCACCAGGCCCATTTCGTCCAGCAGGCAGCGGACGAGTTCGGCTGCCTCCTGCATCTGGGGCCACGCCACGCCGTCGCCCGGGTCGAGGTCGAAGGTCAGGCGGTCGGGCCGCTCGATGCGGTCTTTCAGGGCGTTCCACGTGTGCAGCTCGATCATGTTCATCTGCGCCGCCGACAGCAGACCTTCTGCGCCGGCCACCGCCATCAGCGGCGCGTGGCCGGGGTCGAGCGAAGGATCGAGCTGGTCGATGCCTTGCATGAGGAATTTTTCCTGATGCTTCTGGAAGAACAACTCGCCGCCGACGCCCTTCGGCGCCCGCAGCATGGCCACCGGGCGATGGCGCAGATGTTCCAGGATGAGCGGAGCCACGGCCGCGTAGTGGCGCGCCAGGTCGAGCTTGGTCACGCCGGCTTCGGTATCGATCACGCGATCGCCATGGGTGAGGTGCATGCCCTGCGGCAGCGCGCCGCGCGATGTCCGTCGCGCTGTCGCGGCAGTCGCCGCTTCGATGTGGCGTGGCTGCTCGCGCACGATGGCACGCGGCGTCTTGTCGGAGCGAAGCCCATGGAAGACGGAATGGCGGATGCGGCCTTCGCGCGTCCATTCGGCGAACGACACTTCCGCAAGCAGCCGCGGCTTGACCCAGTGCACCCCCTTCGAAGAACGCATCCGGCCACGTGCCGCGGTCACCTGACCATGGAAGGGCGAGGTGTCGGTGCGCAGGGCCTGCAGCGCCCGCGTGATCTGCGCCAGCGTCTCCACGCTGAAGCCGGTGCCGACGTTGCCTGCATAGCGCAGCCGCCCCTTGTCGTCGTGTACGCCCAGCAGCAGCGAGCCCAGACCTTCGCGCGATCCCTGCGGATCGGTATAGCCGCCGATCACGAATTCCTGGCGATGACTGCACTTGAGCTTGATCCAGTCGCCATTGCGGCGAGAGGCGTAAGGCGCATCGCGCCGCTTGCCGATCACGCCTTCGAAGCCGATGCCGCAGGCCGACGTGACGAGTTCGCGCGGCGGCGCCTCGAAATCCTCGCTGAAGCGCACGGCTGCCTGCGCGGGAGCGTTAGCCACCACGGACCGCAGGCGTTCGCGGCGCTCGACCACGGCGAGAGGGCGCAGGTCTTCGCCATCGGCGAATGGCAGATCGAAAACGTAGTAGACGAGATCTGCCGTGCGTGCAAGGTCGAAGGCATTCTGCAGCGCCTGAAAGTCAGGCGCGCCGTCAGCGCCGGGGGCGATGATTTCGCCGTCGATCCAGCCCGACTTCAGCGGCAGACGCGCCACGGCACGGGCCACGCCGGGCAGCTTGTCGGTCCAGTCATGGCCGTTGCGCGTGAAAAGCCGGGCGCGGCCCCGATCCAGCCGGGCCAGCAGTCGATAGCCATCGAACTTGAGCTCGTAGATCCATTCACTACCTGCGGCGGGTGGCGCATCGACAAGGGTGGCCAGTTGGGGTGACAGCGATTGCGGCAACGGAACGCTCCGCCCCTTGCGCATGCGCTGCCGGGTTACCCCTTCAGCCGAAACGCTCGACGGCTCGGCGACGGTGACGTCGTAGTCAGCAGCGGGGCGAGCCGCACCGTCGCGCTCCTTGATCAGCAACCAGGGCGGTTGTTTCTCATCGCTGCGGCCGTGCATGCGGACCAGCGTCCAGCCACCGCGCAGCTTGTGTCCGTGAAGGCGGAATTTCAGCTTTCCCTTGCGCAGCCCCTGCACGGGGTCGCCATCGGGGAGCCACTCGCCGCGATCCCACACGATGACCTTGCCAGCGCCGTAGTGCCCTTCGGGAATCGTTCCCTCGAACTGGTTGTAGTCGATGGGGTGATCTTCCACCTGCACGGCCATGCGCTTGTCATGCGGATCGAGACTGGGGCCCTTGGGTACAGCCCAGCTTTTCATCACGCCGCCCACTTCGAGCCGCAGGTCATAGTGCAGACGCCGCGCCCAATGCTTCTGGATGACGAATGCCAGACCTGGCGTATTGCGCCCCCTCGCCCTGCCCTCACCGGCCGGCTCGGGGGTCGCCGTGAAATCGCGCTTGCCGCGGTAGGCATGCAGCGGATCGTCGTCGCCTGCGGTTCTGGAGGACTTGGCCATGCGAGGAATTTGCGGCGTCGCCATGAACACGGCCCGGGCAGACACGAAGTCTGGCCGGGCCGCGCTCGCAGCGGAGGCTGCCTTACAGGATCCCGATCAGCATCAGGATCAGAACCACAGAGAGCGGAACGCCGAGGAGCCAGAGGATGATGGGCATGAGGTTTCTCCTTGAGTGGGTGGTGGATCGGTGGTCAGTGGGCCGTGGCCCTATGGCCCGTTAGCCATGACTCGAAGTTAACGGTCGGCGGGCGTGCCGGCCGTCCGGCGTCGCCCCCAGAGGGCGTAGGCCCGTACCTACTACCGTTGCCGGGCACGCGCGCCCTCTGTCACAACCAGCGGTGCCTCGTGGCAGCAGGCGAGGAATGCGAGCAGGCGCCGCTCCGTCCGGCGCAGGCCGGTGGGGTTGGCATCCGGCGCGCAACGTGCCAGCCATTCACGCGCGGCATCCGGCTTGCGGGCGGCCAGAGTGGCGAGTGCCACCACGCGCGGATGGATGTACGAACGGCGGCACACGGCCGGCGTGTTGCCCAGTACGCCAGACACTTCGGCGAGCAACTGGCGCAGCGTGAATTTCTGCTGCCGCTGCAGCGCGCGCACGGTCAGGTCCAGCGCCAGCACGCTGGCATGCCACGTGCGGAAGTATTTGGCACTGAAGCCAGCGCCGCCCACCGTCTGCAGGTAGTCGTTGACCTCGGCCGAGCCCACGCAATGCGGCGCGCCGTCCTCGCCCAGATAGCGGAACAGCGCGCGCCCCGGCAGGCCCAGGCAGCGCCGCACGACGCGCGCCACGCGTGGGTCTTCGACACACAGGCTTTGCTCGACGCCGCTCTTGCCACGGAACTGCAGCTCCAGCCGCTGCCCGGCCAGGCGCACGTGGTGATCGCACAGCGTGGTGAGGCCGTACGAGCCGTTTTCGCGCGCGTACTGATCGTTGCCGATGCGGCCCAGCGTGGTGTCGAGCAGGCGCACCACCGTGGCCAGCAGCGGCGCACGGCCGTGCTCGCGCATCGACAGATCGCGCGCCACGCGGCGGCGCAGGCGCGGCAGGGCGGCGGCGAAGTCGGGCAGGCGCGAGAACTTGTCTTCCTCGCGCGCCTCGCGCCAGGCCTGGTGGTAGCGGTACTGCTTGCGGCCCCGCGCATCCACGCCCGTGGCCTGCAGATGACCATCGGGGCGCGGGCAGATCCACACCTGCCGGTAGGCCGGCGGTATGGCCAGGCTGCGGATGCGCTGCAGCTCCTGCTCGTCGGTGACGGGCTTGCCGTTCGCGCGCAGATAACGGAAACCCTTGCCACGGCGTTGCCGGGCGATGCCGGGCGCGGTATCGCTGCTGCGCACCAGGCCACCGGGCAGGCGGCGCGAAGAGGACGGTGAGGACGAAGAGGGGTGCGTGTGGGTAGCGCTCATGACCGCACTGTCGGCGCGCCGGCCAGCCCCACGCTGCCAGCGCGCGCCACATCGCCGTGTCGGACGAACGCGTCGTCAGCGCGCGCATGTGCATCGGTTACGCTGCGACCATGACATCGAAAGTGCAGTTCCGCCTGCGCATCTACCGCGAGGACAGCATCGCCATCGGCCCGGGCAAGGTCGCGCTGCTCGAAGCCATCGCAGAAACGGGTTCGATTTCGGCCGCCGCGCGCCAGCTGGGCATGTCGTACCGGCGCGCCTGGTTGCTGATCGACGAGACCAACCGTGCGCTGGCGCAACCCGCCGTCGCCACGGCCGCGGGCGGCGCGCATGGCGGCGGCACAGCACTCACGAGCGTGGGCGAGCAGGTGATCCGCCACTACCGCGCGGTCGAGGCCACGGCACGCACCGCCGCCGCCGCCGACCTGGCTGCCCTCACGCGGCTGCTGGCGCCCTGACGCATTCGAAGCGTCCGGCGCCGTAGTGCGCCAGACCTTACGCCTCCCACCCGCACCCACCATTTTTCGCAGGAGGAATTCCTCGCCATGCATAATCGCTGTATTCATATGAACATGACGAAATGAGCTCGACAAGGGAGTTTCTGGCCGGCATCGACTGGTCGCCGCTGGTGCTGTCGCTGCAGGTGGCCAGCGTGGCCACGGTGATCGCGCTGGTCGCCGGCGTGGCGCTGGGCTGGGTGTTCGCGCGCCACCCGTTCCCGGGCGTTTCCGTGGTCGAGGCGGTCTTCATGCTGCCGCTGGTGCTGCCGCCCACCGTGCTGGGCTACGGCATCCTGGTGGCGGCCGGGCGCCGCAGCCCGCTGGGTGCCTGGCTGCGCGAGCACTTCGACTACACGATCATCTTCAACTGGCACGGCGCCGTCGTGGCCTCGGCCGTGGTGGCGTTGCCGCTGGTGCTCAAGTCGGCCAGCGCGTCGTTCACCCAGGTCGACCGCTCGCTCGAAGCCGCGGCGCGCACGCTGCGCCAGTCTCCGTGGTCGGTGTT
Organism: Burkholderiaceae bacterium; assembly: GCA_017998575.1. Next base: position 64 of record JAGOCV010000098.1, on the reverse strand, counting down.
CGTGCGCGTGACGCTGCCGCTGGCCTGGCCGGGCATCCTGGCCGGCACGCTGCTGGCGTTCGCG
>JAGOCV010000382.1 GCA_017998575.1 Burkholderiaceae bacterium | reverse complement strand
CCCTTCGATCAGGCGCTTGAGCATGCGCTGGCCGTCGGCATACACGCGCACGGCCTCGGTGCCGACGATCTCGTCCTTGAGGATGGCGGGGAACGGCCCCGCCAGATCCCAGGTCTGGAAGAACGGCCCCCAGTCGATGTACTTCGCCAGCTCGGTCAGGTCGAAGTTGCGGAACACGCGGCGGCCGATGAATTTGGGCACCGGCGGCAGGTAGCCCGCCCAGTCGATGGGCGTGCGGTTGGCGCGCGCCTGCGCCAGCGGCCACAACGGCACCTGCTTCTTGCCCGCGTGCTGCTCGCGCACCTTCTGGTAGTCGGCGTTGAGCTCGTCGATGTACTTCGTGGCCTGCTCGGACAGCAGGCTCTGCGCCACGCTCACGCTGCGCGAGGCGTCGGGCACGTAGACCACCGGGCCTTCGTAGTGCGGCGCGATCTTGACGGCCGTGTGCACGCGGCTCGTCGTCGCCCCGCCGATGAGCAGCGGGATTTTCTTCACGCGGAAGTGCTCGTCCTTCTGCATCTCGCCGGCCACGTACTGCATCTCTTCGAGGCTGGGCGTGATCAGGCCCGAGAGGCCGACGATGTCCGCGCCCTCGACCTTGGCCTTCGCGAGGATCTCGTGGCAGGGCACCATCACGCCCATGTTCACCACCTCGAAGTTGTTGCACTGGAGCACGACGGTGACGATGTTCTTGCCGATGTCGTGCACGTCGCCCTTCACGGTGGCGATGACGATCTTGCCCTTGGAGCGCACGTCGCGGCCGGCGGCCTCGTCGCGCTTTTTTTCTTCCTCGATATAGGGAATGAGGTGGGCCACGGCCTGCTTCATCACGCGCGCGCTTTTCACCACCTGCGGCAGGAACATCTTGCCGGCGCCGAACAGGTCGCCCACGATGTTCATGCCGTCCATCAGCGGGCCTTCGATGACGTGCAGCGGTCGGCCGCCGGGCTGGGCCACGATGGCCTGGTAAGCCTCTTCGGTGTCCGGGACGATGAAGTCGGTGATGCCGTGCACCAGCGCATGGGCCAGGCGCTCGTTCACGTTGCCCCCACGCCATTCGAGCTTCTTGCTCTCGTCCTTGGCGCCGCTGCGCGCCGTCTCGGCGATCTCGACCAGACGCTCGCCGGCATCGGGCCGGCGATTGAGCACCACGTCTTCCACACGCTCGCGCAGCACGGGCTCCAGGTCGTCGTACACGCCGACCATGCCGGCGTTGACGATGCCCATGTCCATGCCGGCCTGGATCGCGTGGTAGAGGAACACCGTGTGGATGGCCTCTCGCACCGGATCGTTGCCGCGGAAGCTGAAGCTCACGTTCGACACGCCGCCCGACACCTTGGCGCCGGGCAGGTTGGCCTTGATCCAGCGCGTGGCCTCGATGAAATCGACGGCGTAGTTGTTGTGCTCCTCGATGCCGGTGGCCACCGCGAAGATGTTGGGGTCGAAGATGATGTCCTCGGGCGGGAAGCCCACCTCGTCGACCAGGATGCGATAGGCGCGCCCGCAGATCTCGATCTTGCGCGCGAAGGTGTCGGCCTGGCCCACTTCGTCGAACGCCATCACCACGGCGGCCGCGCCGTAGCGGCGCACCAGCGTGGCTTCGTGCTTGAACTTGTCGACGCCCTCTTTCATGCTGATCGAGTTGACGATGCCCTTGCCCTGGATGCAGCGCAGGCCGGCCTCGATCACGTCCCATTTCGACGAGTCCACCATGATCGGCACGCGCGCGATGTCGGGCTCGCTGGCGATCAGGTTGAGGAAGCGCACCATCGCGGCCTTGCTGTCGAGCATGGCCTCATCCATGTTGATGTCGATCACCTGCGCGCCGTTTTCGACCTGCTGGCGCGCGACGGCCAGGGCCTCTTCGAACTGGCCGTTCAGGATCATGCGGGCGAACGCCTTGGAGCCTGTGACGTTGGTGCGCTCGCCCACGTTGACGAACAGCGTGCCCGCGCCGATGGCGACGGGTTCGAGCCCGGACAGGCGCATGGGCGGCACAGCCGGGGCGGCAGCAAAAGCAGAGGTATCGGTCATGGAGCGGCTCGGATCACGCACCGCCCGCGGGCGAAGCGGGGGCGCGATGAGCGTCGTTGCAACAAACCCAAGCCTGGCGCCCGGCGACTGCCGCCGGACCGCTGCAACGCTCCTTGGGGAATTCCCGGATTTTACGGGGCGGCTTGGTTGATCTGCCTCAGCACTCGGTAGAATTCCCATGGCACGTTTCATGCATAAACCAAAATATCATTAGCGAAACGTCCGGCGCACCGATCGCGTGCGCCATGGCTGGCCGCCGACCTCGCCCCCTGCGGTTCGCGGCACCGACGCCAGCTCTTGATCGGGCTTTGCCCCGTCTTTATCCGCAACCCATCCCTGAGGAGCGCCTCCATGGACCGCCGTCATTTCCTGACCACCTCCGCCGCTGCCGCCGCCCTGGCCGTGCAGCCCGCCTTCGTGCATGCCCAGGCCAAGGGCAAGCTGATCTTCATGACGCCAGCCGCCTTCTCGCTGGCGTTCTCGCCCGTGCTGTATGCCGCCTCCACCGGCCTGTTCGAGAAGGAAGGCGTGCAGGTGCAGGTGGAAGCCGGCCGCGGCGCCGCGCAGTCGATCCAGCTCGTGGCCGCCAAGCAGGTGCAGGCCGGCCGCACGGGCGGCGCCAACTACATGATCGCGCGCTCGAACAACGCCGCGCCCGTGATCGCCTTCGCCACCATCGCGCAGCGCTCACCCTTCGCCATCATCTCGGCCAAGAGCAATCCGATCGAGAAGCCCGAGGACATCATCGGCAAGACCATCGGCATGCAGTCGGCCGGCGGCTCGATGGAAGCCACGCTCGACCTGATGCTCATGCGCGCCAACATCGCGGGCGACAAGCTGCGCCGCGAGCGCGTGGCCGATTCGGCCGCCTCGTACGGAATGATCGAAGCGAAGCGCGTAGATGCCTTCCTGGGCAACACCAGCTCGGCCATCCGCCTGCTGCAGCAGAACTACCCCATCACCACCATGAAGATGGACGACGGCGTGCCCGGCCAGGTGTACGTGGCCGACGAGGCCCTGCTGTCGGCCAACCCCGACGCCTACATCGCCTTCACGCGCGCCGTGCACAAGGGCATCAACGAGCTGGCCGCGATGGACGAAGCCGGCCTCAAGAAGGCCATCGAGACCATGGGCGGCAAGTTCAGCATCCCCGGTGTCAACAACACCGTGGTGGCCCTGGCCGACCTGCGCGCCAACATGGACCTGTGGTCGGTGGACGGCAGCCACAAGCAGGCGCTGCG
>JAGOCV010000381.1 GCA_017998575.1 Burkholderiaceae bacterium | reverse complement strand
CAACAAGAGCGATCTCGCCGCACCCTTCGAGGCCGCCTGGAAGCGCCTCGCACCCTACCGCCGCATGGGCTACGACGTGATGCCGCTGGCACTGAGGCAGTCGGGCGACGCCGAACGCGCGCGGCTGATCGCACAGCTGGGTGGCCAGACCACGCTGGTGCTGGGCCCTTCCGGCGCTGGCAAGAGCACGCTGATCAACCTTCTGGTGCCGGGCGCGACCGCGGCCACGGGTGAGATTTCGCAGGCGCTGAATTCCGGCCGCCACACGACGACCAGCACCACGTGGTACTGGCTCGACGCTGCACGGCATGGCGCTTTGATCGATTCGCCGGGTTTCCAGGAGTTCGGGCTGCGCCATCTGGAGCCTGCGCGGCTCGCGGCCTGCATGCCCGATATCCGCGCGCAAGTGGAACATTGCCGCTTCTACAACTGCACGCACCTGCACGAGCCGGGCTGCGGCGTGCTGGCCGCCGTGGATGCGCCACCCGAGACGGGTGGCATCACCGCCAACCGGCACCGCATCTACCGGGAACTGTTCGAAGAACTCTCGCAGCCCGCGCGCTACTGACGCGCGCGCTCAGGCCAGCAGTTCGGTCATCACGGCCATCAGGCGTTCGCATTGCGCCGGCGTGCCGACAGTGATGCGAAGGTATTGCTCGATGCGCGGCAGTCTGAAGTGACGCACCAGGATGGCCTGCGCACGCAAGCGCGCGGCGAGCGTGGCGGCGTCGTGCGCGCGATGGCGCACGAACAGGAAGTTGGCCGCCGACGGCAGCACCTCGAAACCCAGGCGCGCCAACGCAGCGGCCAGGGTGTCGCGCGAGTCGATCACGGCCCGCCGCGTCTGTTCGAAATAATCCGCGTCCTCGAAAGCAGCCTGGGCGCCTGCCTGTGCCACCCGGTCCAGGGGGTAGGAGTTGAAACTGTCCTTCACGCGCTCCAGCGCCTCGACCAGATGGCGCTGGCCGATGGCAAAGCCCACCCGCAAGCCCGCAAGCGAGCGAGACTTCGACAGGGTCTGTATCACCAGCAAGTTGGGATGGCGATCCACCAGCGCCAGCGCCGATTCGGCGCCGAAATCCACGTAGGCCTCATCCACCAGCACGACGCGGTCCGCATGCGCCAGCAACAGGCGCTCGATGTCTGCCAGCGGCAGCGCGATGCCCGTTGGCGCATTGGGGTTGGCGATCACCACGCCGGTGACCTGCCCGCCGGCGCGTGCGTAGTCGGACACGTTCACGCGCATCTGCGCGTCGAGCGGTATGCATCCCGGCTCGATACCGTAGAGGTCGCAATAGACGCGATAGAAGCTGTAGCTGATGTCAGGCATCAGCAGCGGCGTGCCGTGCCGGAAAAACGCATGGAATGCGAGCGCCAGCACCTCGTCGGAGCCGTTGCCGGTGAACACTTGTCCCGGGGTCGTGCCGCAGGCCGTGGCGATGGCGCCACGCAAGGCGGTGGACGAAGGATCGGGATAGAGCTGCAAGCCCTCGGAAGCCGCCCGGGCAATGGCTTCGGCCACCCGCGGTGACGGTGGATAGGGATTCTCGTTGGTGTTGAGCTTGACCAGATCCGGTATGCGCGGCTGCTCACCTGGCACGTACGGCACGAGCGAGCGAACCTGCGGGCTCCAGAAGCGCGACATCGGCTCTGCCGGCGGCAAGGCGCTCATGGGGCCGGCTCAACCCAGCAGGCGCGCCAGCGTGAGCAGTGCCAGCAGCACCATCCACATGACGACCGTGCGCCACACCAGGCCCACCACCTGGGCCAGATGGGCGACCTCCGGCTCCCGACCGGGTGTGGCCGGCGGGACGGCGGTCGCGGCGGCTGGAGAACCCTGAAGGGTTTGCGAACTGTCGGGCAGGAAGGCCGGCTGAAGCTCGCGCCCGCCCAGGCGGACGTCGAGCGCGCCCGCCGTGGCTGCGAGGATCACGCCGTCGTTGTCGTTGGGAAACCGCTGTGCGTAGTTGCGCCAACCGTCGATGGCGTCCTCGAAGCTGCCGACGACCGCAAAGCCCAGCGCCGTGATACGCGCAGGCAGCCAGTCGATCCAGGCCCAATTGCCCTGCGCAGCGCGCACCAGCGACTCGCTGAGCGGCTGCGCGGCTGGCCCTTTGCGACGATGCGTGCCATAGCGCGACATGAATTCGGACATGCGATAGAACACCGCACCCGTGGGGCCCAGGCCGACTGCGGCCAGCACCGAGAACCAGAACAGCACGCCGAACACGTGGCGATGGGCCGCCAGCACCGAGTATTCGATGACATGGCGCACTATCTCGCTGCGCGGCAGGTCAGCCGCATCCACGCGCTGCCAGCGGGCGAGGCGTTCACGGGCCAGTGCTTCGTCGCCAGCGTCGAGGGCGTCACGAATGTCGGTGAAGTGATGGCTGAACTGCCGGAAGCCCAGCGTGAGATACAGGATCGCCACGCTCCAGAGCACGGCTGCGGGCCACCCCATGTAAGTGAGCAGCAGTGCATGCACCACCAGCGTGACTAGCGTGGGCAGGCCCACCGCGAGACCCCACACCACCCAGCCATCGTGACCACGGCCGGCATCGAAATTGACGCGACACCAGCGCGCCCAGTTGCGCATGGCCGCATGCGCACCGTTGTCCTGCGACAGTGGCCGGACCTGCTCGATCAGCAATGCGACCAGGATGGCAAAGAAACTCATGCCGGAATGATAGCGGCCCGGCAAGTCCGCCACCCCCCGATACCCCCTGCGTGCAACGCTCAGGCCGACAGATAGCGGTACAGGTTGCGCAGCATGCCGGCCGTGGCGCCCCAGATGAAGCGCTCACGCCCTCCATCGACGAACGGCATCGAGAACCACTCGCGGCGCACACCTTCGAATTCGATGGCGTGGCGGTGGTGGTTTGCCGGATCCATGAGGAACGACAGGGGCACCTCGAATGCGTCCGCGACCTCGTACTCGTTGGGCTGCAACTCGAAGCCCGGACGCACCAGCGCGATCACGGGCGTGATCACGAAAGCCGTACCCGTGACGTAGGTAGGCAGGGTGCCGATGACCTCGGCGAACGCGGGTTTGAGGCCGACCTCTTCGTCTGCCTCGCGCAACGCGGTGAAAGCGGCATCGGGATCGGTGTCGTCGGTCTTGCCACCCGGGAAAGCGATCTGGCCCGAATGCGACGACAAGTGGGCCGTTCGCACCGTGAGCAGCACCGTGGGCTGTGCGCGCTGCACGATGGGCACGAGCACGGCCGCCTGCGCCGGCTGCCTGTCGACGAAGCGGTGCTCGCGCATGATTTCCGGCTC
>JAGOCV010000380.1 GCA_017998575.1 Burkholderiaceae bacterium | reverse complement strand
CACGTAGAGCAGGCCCAGGAACAGCGGCGCGCCCACCAGCGGCTCGAACAGCGGACGCAGCGACAGCCCCACCAGCGGGAACAGCGCGAAGGTGGCCACGAACACCAGCAGGTGCAGCCGCCAGTGCAGCAGGCCCTGCACCACCGCCTCGCGCGACAGACGCGCGCCGTGCAGGAAGAACAGCAGCGCCACCGCGGCATTGGCGATGCCGCCGATGCCCACCGCCACGCCGCCGCGCGCCGGCAGCACGCTGGCCAGCGCCACGCAGCCCAGCAGGGCCAGCACGAAGTTGTCGGGAAGGAAGGCGGGGCGTTTCATGGTGGATGCGGCAAGCGTCTGGAGCCGCCATTGCACCGCCGCCACGCGCAGAATGGAAATGGATTAAAAAGATGAATTCATCCATCCTTTGAATGAGCCATGGCTGCCCTGCCCGACACCCGACCGCCCCACGTCACGCTGCGCCAGTTGCGCGTGCTGCTCGCCATCGCGGGCGAAGGCGGCTTCAGCCGCGCCGGCGAGCAGATCGGTCTGTCGCAGCCAGCCGTGAGCCAATGCCTGCGCGCGCTGGAGGGCGAGTTGGGCACCCGCCTGCTCGACCGCACCACGCGCGAAGTGGTGCTGACGCCTGCCGGCGAGGCACTGGCAGCGCCGCTCACCCGCGTGCTGGGTGAGCTGGACGACCTGCTGCGCCAGACGCGCGAGCTGGGCGACCAGGCGCGTGGCGTGGTGCGCGTGGCCAGCGCGCCCACGGTGTCGGCCGGGCTGATGCCACGCTGTCTCTCACAGGCCGCGCGGCGCTATCCCGACGTGCAGGTGCTGCTGCAGGACCGGCCGCAGAGCCTGGTGCTGGAGGCGCTGCGTGGCGGCGCCGTCGATTTCGCCGTGATCATCGGTGGCGACGGGCTGGACGATCTGGAGCAGGTGCCCGTGCTCGAGGAATCCTTCGTGCTGGTGTGCGATGCACGCCATGCGCTGGCAGGCCGCAGCCGCGCGCGCTTCGCCGATCTGGCCGGCCAGCCGCTGGTGCTGCTGGACCACAGCTCGGGCAGCCGGCCGCTGATCGACGATGCGCTGCGGGAGCGCGGCGTGCAACCCGCGCGGCTCATCGACGTGGGCAACCCCACCACGGCCTTCCGCATGGTGGCCGAGGGGCTGGGCGTGTCGATCCTGCCGACGCTGGCCCTGCCTTTACCCGACGCGCGCAACCTGCGCGCCCTGCCCCTGTCTCCCGCCCTGCGCCGCCGCGTGGTGCTGGTGCGGCGGCGCAACCGTTCGCTCTCGGCCGCCGCCCGCGCCGTGTGGAACCTGATCGCCGAGGTCGCGGCGGCCTGAGGGCAGGCTAGGCCAGCGGCCCCACGCCCATCAGGGCCGCCAGCGTGCGCGCGTTGCGCTGGCCCTGGCTGTCGTGGTTGTTGTTGAACACCACGTGCACGGCCTGCGCCTGGGCCATCAGTGCCGCGATGTCGGGCGTGAGCGCGGCCAGCTCGTCGTCTGCATAGTCGTAGTTGAAGCGCTGGCCCGAGGCCGCGCCGCGCGGGCCCCAGTTGGCCGGATTGCGGCCATGCAGACGCAACACCGCCAGCGACGGATCGGTGACGGCCCACACCTGCGGCATGGCGTGGGCGTGGTCGGCAGGGCTGTCCACCACAACGTGGGCCACACCCAGCTCCCGCTCCAGAGCGAGGGTCGAGAGGATGGCTTCACGCTGCGCGAACCAGCTGCGGTGGCGCAATTCCACCGCCATGCGGTGCCACGTGCGGGCACGCACACGGCGCGCGCAGTCCGCCACGTGGCGGCGACCCTCTGGCGTGGCGCCGACCCAGGGCGCGAACTGGAAATGCAGCGCGCCCAGCCGCCCGGCCTGCTGCAGCGGCCCGGCCGCATCGAGGAAGCGGCGCCACAACTCGTCGGTCAATTCGTCGGGCAGATCGTGCGCGCGAAGCCAAGGCACGCGCGCGCGCTCGCCCAGCGCCGCGCGCACATCGGCCGGCAGCGCCTGCGGCGGCGCCGCGTGGCCGGTGAAGAGGCGGAAGGCCTTGAGGTTGAAGACGAAGCCCTCGGGCGTGCGCTGGGCCCAGGCTTGGGCTTGCGCGGGCGTGGGGATGGCGTAGTAGCTGGCATCGACCTCGGCCAGATCGAACTGCGCCGCGTAGTAGCGCAGGCGCGCTTCAGGCGTGCAGACCCCGGCCGGGTAGAAATCGCCGCTGCGGATCAGGCTGGTGGCGGCCCAGGAAGCGGTGCCGATGTGCAGGGGCATGGTGCGGCGGTGTCGATGCGGGCGTGTAACCGTCGTTGCGCCCGACCACTGTATTCCCATACAGTATGGCATGCTTGCGCGCCCGCCTGCCTCCCCTGCTTCCATCGCGTCTTCTTCGGTTCACCGCGCCGACGATCCGTTCGCCCACCTCAACGATGCCCAGCGCGACGCGGTATGGCACGGGCTCGGGCCGACGCCCGACACGCGACCGCTGCTGATCGTCGCCGGCGCGGGGACCGGCAAGACGGCCACCCTCGCCCACCGCGTAGCCAACCTCGTGCTGCACGGTGCCGACCCGCAGCGCATCCTGCTGCTGACCTTCTCGCGCCGCGCGGCGCAGGAACTGGAGCGCCGCGTGGGCACGGTGGTGGCGCGCGTGCTGGGCTTGGGCCTGGCCCAGCCGCCCGCGCTGCCGTGGGCCGGCACGTTCCACGCCATCGGCGCACGGCTGCTGCGCGAGCACGCGGCATCGCTCGACCTGGACGAGTCATTCACCATCCACGACCGCGGCGACGCCGAAGACCTGCTGGGGCTGGTGCGCCACGACCTGGGCCTGTCCACCACGCGCAACCGCTTTCCGCAGAAAGGCACGTGCCTGTCGATCTATTCGCGCACCGTCAACGGCCAGCAGCCGCTGTCCGAGGTATTGCACAAACTCTATCCATGGTGCGTGCCGTGGGAGGACGAGCTGCGCCGGCTCTTCGGCGCCTATGTCGAGGCCAAGCAGTCGCAGAACGTGCTCGACTACGACGACCTGCTGCTGTTCTGGTCCGAGATGATGGCCGAGCCTCAACTGGCCGCCGACGTGGGCGCGCGTTTCGACCACGTGCTGGTGGACGAGTACCAGGACACCAACCGCCTGCAGGCCGCCGTGTTGCTGGGCCTCAAGCCCGAGGGCACCGGCGTCACCGTGGTGGGCGACGACGCGCAGAGCATCTACGGCTTTCGCGGCGCCACGGTGCGCAACATCCTCGACTTCCCCGCGGCCTTCGCGCAGCCGGCGCGGCGCATCACGCTGGAGCGCAAC
>JAGOCV010000379.1 GCA_017998575.1 Burkholderiaceae bacterium | reverse complement strand
GCGCGGCGAAGTCCGCCTCAACAAACGCATGGCCGACCTGGGTCTGTGCTCGCGCCGCGAGGCCGACGAGTGGATTGCGCGCGGCTGGGTCAAGGTCAACGGCCAGCCGGCGGTGATGGGCCAGCCGGTGCCGCCGGATGCGCAGGTCGAGGTCGCGCCGCAGGCGCGCCACCAGCAGAGCGGGCAGGTCACCATCCTGCTGCACAAGCCGGTGGGTTACGTGAGCGGCCAGCCCGAGGACGGCCATGAGGCTGCGGCCACGCTGATTGGCGCGCCCAGCCAATGGCGCGGCGACGCGCGCATGCCTGCGGATGGCCGGCGCTTCGCTCCGGAGCACACGCGCAACCTGGCGCCGGCCGGCCGGCTCGACATCGACTCCACCGGGCTGCTCGTGCTCACGCAGGACGGCCGCGTGGCGCGCGCGCTGATCGGCGAGAGCAGCGGCGTGGAAAAGGAGTACCTGGTGCGCGTGCACTTCGCGCCCAACGGGCCGCAAGGCGCCGGCCTGGTGACGCAGGACGTGCAGTCGGTGTTCCCCGCCCGGCAGCTGGCGCTGTTGCGCCACGGCCTGAGCCTGGACGGCCAGGCGCTGCGCCCCGCCCAGGTGGACTGGCAGAACCCCGAGCAACTGCGCTTTGTGCTCACCGAGGGCAAGAAGCGCCAGATTCGCCGCATGTGCGAGCAGGTGGGCCTGCACGTGGTGGGCTTGAAGCGGATCCGCATCGGGCAGGTGCTGCTGGGCAACCTGCCGGTGGGGCAATGGCGTTTCCTGGGCGCCCACGAGCGGTTCTGAGATGGACGCGCCCGACCGTGTGCTGATCCTTCGCCACGCCGACGTGGTGGTCACCATGGACGCGCAGCGGCGCGAGATCGCCGACGGCGCGGTGGTGGTGAACGGCCCGGCCATCGAGTGGGTCGGGCCCACGGCCGGGTTGCCGGCCCACTGGCTTGACGCGATCGCCAGCGGCAGCGCCGAAGCCATCGACCTGCCTGGCCATGTGCTGATGCCCGGGCTGGTGAACACCCACCACCACATGTACCAGAGCCTCACGCGCGTGGTGCCCGAGGCGCAGGACGCCGAGCTGTTCGGCTGGCTCAACAACCTCTACCTGCTGTGGGCCCGGCTCACGCCCGAGATGGTGCGCGTCTCCACCCAGACGGCCATGGCCGAGCTCATGCTCTCGGGCTGCACCACCACCAGCGACCACCTCTATCTGTTCCCCAACGGCTCGCGGCTGGACGACTCGATCGAAGCGGCCGAGGCCATGGGCATGCGCTTCCATGCGGCGCGCGGCAGCATGAGCGTGGGCCGCAGCGCGGGGGGCCTGCCGCCCGACTCGGTGGTGGAGAGCGAAGCGGCGATCCTGGCCGACAGCGAGCGCCTGATCGGCCGCTGGCACGACGCCTCGCGGCACAGCATGCGGCGCATCGTGCTCGCGCCGTGCTCGCCGTTCTCGGTCTCGCGCGACCTGATGCGCGAGTCGGCCGCGCTGGCGCGCGCGCACGGCGTGTCGCTGCACACGCACTTGGCGGAGAACGACAACGACGTGGCCTACTCGCGCGAGAAGTTTGGCATGACGCCGGCCGAATACGCCGAAGACCTGGGCTGGGTCGGCCGCGACGTGTGGCACGCCCACTGCGTCAAGCTCGACCCGGCGGGCATCGCGCTGTTTGGCCGAACCGGCACCGGCGTGGCGCACTGCCCCTGTTCCAACATGCGGCTGGGCTCGGGCATCGCCCCGGTGGGCGCGATGCGCCGCGCGGGCGTGCCCGTGGGGCTGGGGGTGGACGGCAGCGCGTCCAACGACGGCGCGCACATGCTGGGCGAGGTGCGCCAGGCGATGCTGTTGCAGCGCGTGGGCTTTGGCCCCGCCGCGCTCACCGCGCGCGAGGCGCTGGAGATCGCCACCCTGGGCGGGGCGCGCGTGCTGGGTCGTGACGACATCGGCGCACTGGTGCCCGGCCTCTCGGCCGATCTGGTGGCTTTCGACCTGCGCGGCGTGGCCCATGCCGGCGCCGGCCACGACCCGGTGGCCGCCCTGGTGTTCTGCCAGAGCGCGGACGTGTCGCTGAGCGTGATCAACGGCCGCGTGCGGGTGCGCGAGGGCCGGCTGACCGGGGTGGCGCTCGAGCCCCTGCTCGCGCGCCACCGCGCGCTGGCGCGCTCGCTCTACGAGGCCGCCCGGCATCCCCACACCGCCTGAGGTGGGGCCGCATCCTGTCACACACGGACTGCCTGCCAGGGGCCACAATGGCCTGATGACTCCGCTCAAGCCCACCCGCGAGGCGCTGCTGCGCCACGTGCGCCCGGCCGACCTGAAGGCGGCGGCGCAACTCGCCACGCAGGCCACCACCGGCGCGATCGGTGTGGCCGAGGGCGTGCACCAGGCGGTGCGCACCCGCCTGGGCTTGCCCGCCGGCCAGGAACCCGGGCGCACCGGCGGCCTGACCGGCCAGATCTACCAGGGCATTCGTGGCGTCACCCGATTGGTGGGGCATGGGCTGGACAGCGCGCTGGCGGCGTTGTTGCCCCTGGTGGACGATCCGGCTCGCCACCCCGAGCCCTCACCCGGCCGGGAGGCCGTGCTGGCGGCGCTCAACGGCGTGCTGGGTGACCGCCTGCAGGACAGTGGCAACCCGCTGGCGCAGGCCATGGAGCTCCGCCATGCAGGCCGGCGCCTGCCGCTGGAGAACCGGGCGCTGCTGCACGAGCGGCTGGCGCCGGCCACGCCGCACCTGATCGTGCTGCTGCACGGCCTGTGCATGAACGACGCGCAATGGCGGCGCAACGGCCACGACCACGGGGCCTTCCTCGCTCAGGCCCTGGGCGCCACGCCGGTTTACCTGCGCTACAACAGCGGCCTGCACATTTCCACCAACGGCCGCGAGTTCGCGCGCCAGCTGGAGTGGCTGGCTGCGCAATGGCCGGTGCCGTTGCAGAGCATCACCCTGATCGGCCACAGCATGGGTGGCCTGGTGGCGCGCGCGGCCTGCGAGGAGGGCCGGCAGTCCCACCACCGCTGGCGGCCGCTGCTCAGGCACCTGGTGTTTCTGGGCACACCGCACCACGGCGCCCCACTGGAGCGCGCGGGCCATGGCCTGGACGTGCTGCTGGCCTCGACCCCTTTCACCGCACCCTTCACGCGCCTGGGCCAGCTGCGCAGCGCCGGCATCACCGACCTGCGCCACGGCCATGTGCGCGATGCCGACTGGCAGGGACGGGAACGCTTCGGCTCCGGCGCCGACCACCGCGAGCCGCTGCCCCTGCCCGAAGGCGTGGCCTGCTT
>JAGOCV010000097.1 GCA_017998575.1 Burkholderiaceae bacterium | reverse complement strand
GCGCACACCCATCACCGGTGCCGTGCTCACCAGCTCCACATTGGCGCAGCCCGGCACGTAGCGGCGATAGAACTCGGTGTATTCCACCGCCAGCTTGCGGCCGAAGATCATGCCGTCCGACAGGCTGCGGATGGACAACGGGTCGAGGTTGAACACATGGCCCGCGTTGAGCGTGGCGCTCTCGCCGCCGATGCGGTTCATGCCGGGGAAGAAGCGGTCTTCCTGCGTGAAGAAACCATCCTCGATGCCCTGCGGAACCCACTCGTTCTTCACGCGGGCCTTCACCGCATCGATGCCACGCCAGTCGCTGCCGTAGGCGGGATCGTCCCAGTCCATGCCGCCCAGCAGGCCGCACAGCGTGCTGGGCGATACCGTATCGGTGTCGCGCAGGACCACCTTGCATTCGCAGCCGGCGAGCGCGGCCAGCGCGGCATCGCCCGTCGCATCGACGAACGCGCGCGCGGCCACGTAGCGCAGGCCCTCCACATTGCCGATCACCACGCCATTGATGCGGCGGCCGTCCATGTCGCAATCGGTGACGCGGGAGAAAAAACGCACCTCCACGCCAGCCTCGACCACGAAGCGGTCGAGGATGCGCTTGAGATGCTCGGGCTTGAAAGGCACCCAGCGGTTGAGCTGCCTGTCGAGCATTTCGGGCACGACGTGGGGCGCGAACGCACCTTCGCGCCACATCGTCTCCAGCAGTTCTTTCATGAAGCCGCCCACCAGCATGCGTTCGCCATTGGAGACGGGCCCGAACGAGGCCACCAGCCCACTGGTGCCCATGCCGCCCAGGCACCCCGTGGCCTCCACCAGCAGCACCTTGAGGCCCTGGCGTGCGGCGCACACGGCGGCGGCCGTGCCGGCCGGCCCGCCTCCGGCGACCACGAGGTCATAGCCACTCTCGGCGGGAATCTGTCGTTGCAGGGTATAGGTGGGGCTGGTCATGGATGGGGGAAAGCGAAAGCTGCTGGAAGTCAGTTGAGGCGCGTGGCAATCGGCCTTGTGATGGCCGAGAAGCGATCCACCTCGCTCTGGATGAAGGTCTTGAAGGCGGCGGCATCCAGCGGCGCCAGCTCGATACCCATCTCGGCCAGTTGCCGGGAGACGTCTGGCGCCTTCAGGACCGCGAGGATGTCCTCCGAAATGCGCCGTGTGACATCGGCCGGCAAGGCCGCTGGCGCGGCGAAGCCGGCCCAGTTCACCGCCTCGTAGCCCGGCAGGGTTTCGGCGATGGCCGGTACCTGGGGATAGAGCGGGCTGCGCTGTGCACTCGTCACGCCCAGCACCTTGAGCTGCCCGCTCTTCACGAAGGTTTCGGCTGAACTGAACACCGAAAAGCCCAGCGGGATCTGCCCACCGACCATGTCGGTGTACATCTTGGACGCGCCGTTGTAGGGGACGTGCTGCAGCTCGATACCCCCCATATGGTTGAGCATCTCTCCGGCCACCTGGGCCGAAGTACCGATGCCGTTGGAGCCGAACGAGAAGTGATTGCGAGGCTTGCCCTTGGCCAGCTCGATCAGCTCCTTGATGTTGCTGGCCGGAAAACTGGAGGTCGCCACCAGGGCCACCGTGTAGTAGCCCACGCGCGCCAGCGGCTGCAGATCCTTGATCTCGTAGGGCAGATCCTTGCGCTGAACCGCATTGATGCTGAGCGAGCTGCCCAGCAGGCCGATGGTGTAGCCGTCCGCAGGTGCGCGCACCGTGGCCTGCGTGCCGATGACGACGCCGCCGCCGGGCTTGTTCTCCAGCACGACGGGCTGCTTCCAGTACGCCTGCAGGCGGTCCCCGAGCATGCGCGCCAGGCGGTCGGCCGCGCCGCCCGGCGGCTGCGGCAGGACGATGTGGACGGGACGCTGCGGCGCGAATCCCTGCGCGCGGGCGACCAGCGGCGCGACCAGGCTGGCGGCAGCCGCGGCCAGCACGCCCCGTCGAGAGAACAGGCCGTGCGGCCCGATGGAATGGCTTTGCATGTCTTGTCTCCTGTCTGCTCGCGGTGGTCCGCGTTTCGTTGTCAAGCGCCGCCATGTTGCAGGGCCGGGGCGCATGCCGCAAATGAAATGATTTGAGGTCTACATAACCTCAAGTTAAATCCTCCACAATGCCGGCATGAACCTCAGACAGATGGAAGTGTTCCGCGCCGTCGTGCATGCGGGCGGCGTGGCCGGGGCGGCGGCGCTGCTGCACGTGTCGCAGCCCGCAGTGAGCAAGGTGCTGGCCCAGGCGGCACGGCAGGCCGGCTTCGCGCTGTTCGAGCGCATTCGCGGCCGCCTGGTGCTGACCCCGGAAGGCGAGCAGCTCTACCAGGAAATCGATGCGCTCTGGCGCGGTGTGGAACGGGTGCGCGACGTGTCCCGCCACCTGGCCGATCCGCGCACGGGCTCGCTGCGCGTCGGCGTGTCGGCCAGCCTGGCGACCCACCTCGCGCCCCGCGCCGTCGCCCTGATGTACGAGCGGTTTCCGCATCTGAAGACCCACATGGAAGTGCTCATCTCGCCGTTGATGGAAAGCACGCTGCTGTCGCGCTCCATCGACCTGGGCGTGGCGCTGCAGGCCCATCCGCATCCCAACCTGGTGGCCATCAGCAGCTATCGCTGCGATCTCGTCTGCGCGATGCACGAAGACCATCCCCTGGCCCGGCGCGAACTCGTGCGCATCGCCGACCTGCGCGGCGAACGCCTGGTCACCTCCAGCGCGGATACGCCGTATGGGCAGACGCTTGCGCGTGTCTGGGGCCGGCAAGCCGCGACACTGCGGCTGGACCTGGACGTGCGCTCATCCACCATGGCCTGCTGGTACGCGCAGGCCCGCGCCGGCATCGCGGTGGTGGATCGCGCCGCCGTGGCGGGACAGACATTCGCTGGCCTGGCCATCCGGCGCCTGCAGACCCGCGAGCGTCTGGGAATCACGGTACTGCGCAACCGCGACCGGCCGCTGTCCACGGCCGACCGGGCGTTCTGCGAAGCGTTCGAGACGGCGTGGCGCGAATCGATGGCGTGAAGCCCTGGCAAGCCGCTGCGTCGCCACACGCTGGGTGGAAGACGCTCCACCCCCCAGGATCTGGCGTGGCAGAAAATTCACCACCCGGAAAGAAAAAAAGCAGCCTGATCGGCTGCTTTTCTCTCTGGTAGGACGTGCAGGATTCGAACCTGCGACCAACGGATTAAAAGTCCGCTGCTCTACCAACTGAGCTAACGTCCCCCGATGCAAGGCGGCACACCAGCGTGTGTCGCCTGCAGCAAAGCCTGCGATTATAGCGTGGCTTGCACGTCCTTCTGACGCTCGGCGATGCGGTCGAGCACCCAGCCTGCTGCGCACTGCCCAAACGTGGCGGTCACACTAACCACCGACCCGTAGCCGTGGCAATTGAGCGTGCCGTCGCCAGCGCCGTCCAGCGCGCACGACGGATCGGGCTGCGCCACGGCCTCGCGGCTGAAGACACAGGCCACGCCGATGGCCTTGCCCTCGCGCGGTGCGCCGTGCTCGCGGCGCAAGCGGTAGCGCAATTGGGCCAGCAGGGGATCGTGCGTGGTGTGGGCCAGGTCGTCGATATCGACGCGATGCGCCAGACGCTTGCCGCCGGCGGCACCCACACTGATGAACAGCGTGCCGCGCTGGCGCCTGGCCCAGGCGGCCATGGCTACCTTGGCTTTCACCTGGTCGCAGGCGTCGATGACGGCGGAGACACCCTCGGGCAGCAGTGCCGGCCAGTTGCCGGGTTCGACGAATTCCTCGATGCCATCCACCTGGCAACCCGGGTGAATCTGCGCGATGCGTTCGCGCATCGCAACGACCTTGGCTTGCCCCACGGTCGCGTCCAGCGCGTGCACCTGGCGGTTGATGTTGGATTCGGCCACGTGGTCGAGGTCGATCAACGTGAGCCGCGCAACGCCGCTGCGCGCCAGGGCCTCTGCCGCCCAGGAGCCCACGCCGCCGATGCCGACGATCGCCACGTGGCACTGCCGGATGGCGCGCGCGCCGGGCACGCCGTACAGGCGCTCCAGTCCGCCGAAACGGCGGGCCTCGTCAGGCAACAGGGGTTCGGGATTCACGGGGGCGATTGTGGCGCGGAAAGGAAAGAGCCCGCACGCAGGCGGGCTCATGGAGGGCGGCCTGCGCCGGCAACGGCTCAGCGCAGGCGCGCGAGACGATCCTTGCCGGCCTGCGCGGCCTCGGATTGCGGATAGGCCTTGGCCAGGTCTTCCAGTGTCTTGCGCGCGGCCCGCGTGTCCTTCAGCTCGATCTGGCAATTGGCGATGGACAGCACGGCTTCTGGCGCCCGCACGTGGTCCGGCGCAATGGAAATGAGCTGACGGAAGTTCGCGATGGCCTCGGTGTAGTTGCGCGTGGCGTATTGGGCATTGCCCAGCCAGAACAGGGCCGAGGGCGCATAGCCGCTTTGCGGATAGCGCTTCACGAAGGACACGAAGGCGTTTTGCGCGTTCGTGAAGTCGCCCTTGCGGAAGACGGCCAGCGCCGCGTCGTACTCGCGCGTCTCGGCCGGATCGGCCGCGAACTCGCGCCCGTCGACGTTGACGGTGACGGGCTCGAAGCGTGACAGCCGGTCTTCCATGGTCTTGCTCAGGTCGGCCTGGCGGCGCTGGGCCTCCGACAGCTCACGCGTCAGTTGCTCGTTCTGGCCCGTCATGCGGGCCATGTCGCCCCGCACGCCGTCGATCTGGCCCTGCAGTTCCAGCAGGCTGCGGCGCAGCGCCGCGTTCTCCTCGGTGGCACGGCGCAGGTCATCGGCCTGGCGTTGGGACTGTGCTTCCTGCGCCGTCATCTTCTGGCGCAACTCCAGGATGGCGCGGCGCGCTTCTGCATCCTCGAAGAACGCCCATGACGACGTGGCCGACAGCAGCAAGCCTGCGGCAAGGCCGGCTGCGCGCAGGCGCGGTGCGAAACGAAGACGGTTGGCGGCGGTCAGCATCGTCAGCGTTTACTGGCGGTACGTGATTTCGGCGCGGCGGTTCTGGCTGTAGGCCGCTTCGTCGCTGCCGGTGGCGGCGGGCTTTTCCTTGCCGAAGCTCACGGCTTCGATCTGGCTGTCCGGCACGCCCAGCAGGCCGAGCGAGCGGCGCACGGCTTCGGCACGGCGCTGGCCCAGCGCCAGGTTGTATTCGCGGCCACCGCGCTCGTCGGTGTGGCCTTCGATCACGGCGCGGCGGGCGTTGTTGGCGCGCAGGAAGCGGGCGTTGTTCTCGATGATGCCCTGGGCTTCGGGCTTGACCACATAGCTGTCGTAGTCGAAGTAGACGATGCGGCTGCTGGCCGGGCCGGGGGCCATGTTGTTGTTGTTGGCCAGATCGACCGGCGCCACGTTGCGCGAACCGGCAGCGCTGGCGTCGCCACCCGCGCCGGCGCCGCCGGTGGTGCCGACCGCTGTAGCCGTGCGGTCTTCGACCGGCACGTCATCGAGCTTGACGCCCGAGCTGCAGCCTGCGATGAGGGCGGTGGTGGCCAGTGCGAGGAGAAGGCGTTGCATGGATGGTTACTCCTGAAAGCTTGGATGCTCTGAATGAATGATTGGAAGAATGGAAAAAACGGATTCGGTTCCCGCGCGCTTGCGGATCACTGCGCCTGGAACGGACCCCAGTCGGGTTCGCGCAGGTCGCCGCCCTGCCCCGCCAGGCGCGCCTTGATGCGGCCGTCCAGCGTGGTGGTCATGAGCGCCTCGCGGCCACCCTGTTGCGTGGCATAGACGATGAGTTTGCTGTTGGGCGCGAAGCTGGGGTTCTCGTCGGCGCTGGTGTCGGTGAGCGCGGTGACGTTGTTGTTGGTCAGATCCATCACGTGCAGCTTGAAGGCACCGCCCACTCGCGAAATGTAGGCGAGCCAGCGGCCGTCAGGGCTGACGGCGGGCGAGATGTTGTAACCGCCGGTGAAGGTGACCCGCTCGGGGTTGCCGCCGGACGACGGCATGCGGTAGATCTGCGGCGCGCCACCGCGGTCGCTCACGAAGTAGATGTAGCGGCCATCGGCGGAATACGCCGGCTCGGTGTCGATGCCCGACGATTGCGTGAGCCGGCGCGGCTCGCCACCGGCGGCGTCGATGGTGTAGAGCTGCGAGCCCCCGTCGCGCGTGAGCGTCACGGCGAGCGAACGGCCATCGGGCGCCCAGGCCGGCGCGCTGTTGGAGCCGCGGAAGTTGGCCAGCAGGCGACGGCGGCCGCTTGCCACTTCGTGCACGTACACCACCGGCTTGCGCGATTCGAAAGACACGTAGGCGATCTGCTGGCCGTTGGCAGACCAGGCCGGCGAGATGATCGGCTCGGGGCTGGTGAGGGCCGACTGGGCGTTCTCGCCATCGGCATCGGCCACCCAGAGGTTGTAGCGATTGCCGCCCTTGGTCACGTAAGTGATGCGGGTGGAGAAAGCGCCCTTCGTGCCGGTGAGCTTCTCGTAGACGAAGTCGGCGATGCGGTGGGACGCCAGGCGCAGGTCGCCCTGCACGACGGCATAGCTCTGGCCGCCCAGGTCTTGCCCGCGCACCACGTCCCAGAGGCGGAACCGCACGTCGTAGCGGCCGTCGGGCAGGCGCGTCACGCTGCCGGCCAGCAGGGAATCGGCCGCGCGCTGGCGCCAGGGCGACAGATCGGGGCGCGAGGTTTCGTCCAGCTGGGCTCCCGAGCCGTCGACGGCGCGGAACTGGCCGCTGCGTTCCAGGTCGGCCTGGACGATGGCCGAAATCTTCTGCGGCGATTGCGCCTCGCCACGGAAAGGTGCGAGCGCGATGGGCAACTGCGTCAGGCCGACACCCGACACTTCGACCCGGAACTGGGCCAGTGCTGGAACGGCGGGGGTGGAAACCAGGGCCGCGAGGAGCGTGCGGCGGGCGCGGGAGGGGAACAGGCTGTGGTGCGGCAAAGTCATCATTCAGCAGGGTGCGTGGCAGGGCTCCGGCCGGGTGGATGGCTCCGGCGGAACCTCTGCCGGAACAAGCGTGTATGTTACACACTGCCCTTTGCGTCTCGCGGCCCACTGCGTCACAAAGTGTAGGAATGTGATGCATCCTTAGAATCCCGGCACGCATGCAAGTCCAGCCCGACGCCTCGACCTCCCCGCCCGCCGCCCCCACCCAGCCGTTGCCCGGGCGATTGGCGCGCCTGATGGTGTTCTTCGGGCGTCCCCGGCTCTACTGGGGACTGGCTGTCTTCGCCGCGTTGCTGGCGGCCGTCACCGAGCCGCTGATCCCGGCGCTGCTCAAGCCGCTGCTCGACCGGGGCTTCAGCCAGGGCGAGATCGCGCTCTGGATGGTGCCGGTCGCACTGATGGGCCTGTTCGCCGTACGCGGGCTGGCGCAGTTTCTGTCGCAATACGCCCTCGCCCGCGTGGCCAACGAAGGCATGCTGGCCTTGCGCCGCGTGCTCTTTGCCCGCTTGCTGGCGGCGGAGCTGGGTCTTTTCTCGCGCCAGTCGGCGAGCGCGCTGTCGAACACCGTCGTCTATGAAGTTCAGACCGGCTCGACGCTGCTGGTGCAGGCGCTGCTGGGCGTCTCGCGCGACGGCTTCACCGCGGTGGCGCTGCTGGGCTATCTGCTTTACCTGAACTGGCAGCTCACGCTGATCATCGGCGTGCTGCTGCCCGGCGTGGCCTGGATCATGAAGGTGCTGTCGAAGCGCCTGTACAAGCTCACACGCGAGAGCCAGAACGCCACCGACGAGCTGGCCTATGTGGTCGAGGAAAACGTGCTGGCCCACCGCATGGTGCGGCTGCACGGCGCGCAGGACAGCCAGGCGGCGCGCTTCGAACAGCTCGGCGCGCGCCTGCGCCGGCTGGCGATCAAGTCCACCATCGCAGCTGCCGCCATGACACCGCTGACCCAGTTGCTCGCGGCTGCGGCGCTGTCGGCCGTGATCATGATCGCCCTGTGGCAGAGCAACGAAACCGGCACCACGGTGGGCGGCTTCGTCGCCTTCATCACCGCGATGCTGATGCTGATCGCACCCATCCGCCGGCTGGCCGAAGTGGCCAGCCCGATCACGCGCGGCGTGGCGGCGCTGGAGCGCGGCATGGCGCTGGTCGAGCAGGTGGCCACCGAGGGCGGTGGCACGCTCGACCCCGGCCGCGCCCACGGCGCCGTGGCCCTGCGCGATGTGGTCGTGCGATACGACCCTGAGGCCGCGCCCGCGCTGGACGGTGTCACGCTATCCGTGGCGCCGGGTGAGGTGGTCGCCTTCGTCGGCCCCTCGGGCTCGGGCAAGACGACGCTGGTCAACCTGCTGCCTCGCTTCGTGCAACCTGCCGGCGGCCAGGTGCTGCTGGACGGCCACGACGTCGCCGACTGGCAGCTGCCCGCCCTGCGCAACCAGTTCGCCCTGGTGAGCCAGGACGTGGTCATGCTCAACGACACCATCGCCGCCAACGTGGCGCTGGGCCAGCCCATCGAGCGCCTGCGGATCGAACAATGCCTGGCCGCCGCCAACCTGGGCGAGCACGTGGCCGCCCTGCCCCAGGGCATAGACACGGTGGTCGGCCACAACGCCACCCAGTTGTCGGGCGGCCAGCGCCAGCGCCTGGCGATCGCGCGCGCTCTCTACAAGGACGCACCGATCCTGCTGCTGGACGAGGCCACCTCCGCGCTCGACACCGAGTCCGAACGCCTGGTGCAGGACGCACTGCAACGCCTGATGAAGGGCCGCACCACCTTCATCGTGGCCCACCGCCTGTCCACCATCGAGCACGCCGACCGCGTGATCGTGATGGAGCGGGGACGCATCGTCGAAGAAGGCACGCACGCCACGCTGATGGCGCGAGACGGCCTGTATGCGCGGCTTCAGGCACGGCCAGGTGGCACCGCGGCCTGAACCTGGGCGCGCCGTGGCGCCATGAACTGCGCGAGCCGTTCGAGCTCGTCGTCCAGTGCCACGCGGAAAGCGCGCTCCCTCGGCGCGGAGCCCGTCGCATAGCCAAACTCCGGCACCGGCCGGCCCTCACGCATCGTGACATTGGCCCAGCCGATCACCTGCTCCCGCCAGAGCATGGGCAAGGCGTAGTAGCCGAACTTTCGCTGCGGCGACGGCGTGTAGGCCTCGAATTTGTACGTCCAGCCCCACAGCAGCTCGAAGCGGCGCCGATCCCACACCACCGGATCGAACGGCGCCAACAGGCGCACCCGGTCATCAACGGCGTGCCGCCGCGACTGCGGCCGTTCGTCCGCCGGCCAATACCAGGTGGTATCGCCGATGCGGCTGCTGGCCAGGTGCTCGCGCGCCAGTGCGAAGGCGATGCGCGTCTGCGCCGCGAGGTGCGGTGCGCCGTAGCCCAGCAGGCGCACGAGGTAGGTCAGGCTGCCGGCCGGCAGCGGCGCGTACTTGCGCACGATGAGATCGATCAGCGCGGCGGCACGTTGCACGCGCGCCTCGGGGCCGTCGTCGACCGGCGCGTGCATCACCGCCTCGTAGACCCGCGTGCCGCTGTCGCGCCGCCGCACGCGCAACAGCCCACGGTAGTGCATGCCGTCGAGCAGGTGCGTGCTGGCGTTGCTGGAGCCGCCCCAGTAGTTCGTCGTGCGCCCGTGCGCGAAATGCTGCTCGACCTGCCGCGGATGAACCGCGCCGCGCTCGCGCACGAAGGCCAGCACGTCGGCGGCCTTGCGCTGCGTCTGCGCGTCCCAGGCCTTGGCCGCCTGGCGCGGATGCATCAGCGCCAGATGCTCGCGCAGCAGGAATCCGTAGTTCACCAGGCAATCCTCGTCGATCTGCAGCCGCTCGTAGCGGCGTTCGAGATCGCCGGCCCGATAGTCGGTGACGCGGTGGCGCAGCGTGAGGTCTTGCGCGCGCGCCGGGGCGCGGATCGGATCGGCCTGCACGAAGCCCAGCCGCCGGATCGCGGCCGGCAGCGTCGTCGGCCTGAACAGCGTTCGCGCCACCGCGTGGCGGCGCAGGTCGTCAAGGGTCGGCGCGATGGCCATGCGCGGCCTCAGCGCATCACAGCAGCACGATGTCGTACTGCGCCTGTCCCATCGCGGCCTCGGCCTGAAGCGAGATCGGCTTGCCGATGAAATCCGACAGTCCGGCCAGATGCTGGCTTTCCTCGTCGAGGAACAGCTCCACCACGCGCGGCGAGGCAACGATGCGGAACTCGCGCGGGTTGAACTGCCGCGCCTCGCGCAGGATCTCGCGCAGGATGTCGTAGGCCGCCGTGCGCGCCGTCTTCACGATGCCCTGCCCCTGGCAGGCCGGACAGGCCTCGCACAGCATGTGGGCCAGCGACTCGCGCGTGCGCTTGCGGGTCATCTCGACCAGGCCCAGCTGCGAGAAGCCGCCGGTCATGGTCTTCACGCGATCGCGCGCGAGCTGCTTGCGGAACTCTGCCAGCACGGCGTCGCGGTGGTCCTCGCGCACCATGTCGATGAAGTCGGCAATGATGATGCCGCCCAGGTTGCGCAGGCGCAGCTGGCGCGCGATGGCCTGCGCGGCTTCGAGGTTGGTCTTGAAGATGGTGTCGTCGAAGTTGCGCGCGCCCACGAAGCCACCGGTGTTGACGTCGATGGTGGTCAGCGCCTCGGTCTGGTCGACGATCAGGTAGCCGCCCGACTTGAGATCGACCCGCCGGCCCAGCGCGCGCGCGATCTCCTCGTCCACCGAAAACAGGTCGAAGATCGGCCGCTCACCCTTGTAGAGCTGCAGCTTGGCCGCGCCCTTGGGCATGAATTCGCGGCCGAAGGCCATCAGCAACTCGAACTGTTCGCGCGAATCGATGCGCACCGTCTGCGTTTCGTCACCCGCCAGGTCGCGCAGCACGCGTTGCAGCAGGTTGAGGTCCTGGTGGAGGATCGACGTGGGTGGCAGGCGCGTGGCGGCCTCGCGGATGCGCGCCCAGGTCTTGCGCAGGTAGGCGATGTCCTCCGCCAGTTCGGCATCGCTCGAATCCTCGCCATTCGTGCGCAGGATGAAGCCGCCGCCCTGCGGGCCGGCCAGTTGCGTGAGGCGCGCGCGCAGCGCGTCGCGCTGGTCGGCCGGTATCTTCTGGGACACACCGATGTGCTCGTCCTGCGGCAGGAACACCAGCAGGCGCCCGGCAATGCTGATCTGGCTCGACAGCCGCGCGCCCTTGGTGCCGATGGGTTCCTTGATCACCTGCACCATCAGGGCCTGGCCCTCGAACACCTGCTTCTCGATCGGCACCTGGGGCTGGCCACCGACCTGCGGCCCGTGGCTGGTGTGCAGGTCGGCCACGTGCAGGAAGGCCGCGCGCTCCAGGCCGATGTCGATGAAGGCCGACTGCATGCCGGGCAGCACGCGCGTCACCTTGCCCAGGTACACGTTGCCCACCAGGCCGCGCTCCAGCGCACGCTCCACATGCAGCTCCTGCACCGCACCGTTCTCCACCACGGCCACGCGGGTTTCCTGCGGCGACCAGTTGACGAGAATGTCCTGCTGCATGTTGTTGTTCGTAGGGTGATGAGGCTGCAGCGATGATGCCAGAGTCGGGTGTGCGCAACCGCATGCGGACCGCTAGACTCGGACATCCCAATCGCTGCAGCGCAACATGATCACTCCCGAGCTCGAACGCAAGATCTTCCTCACGCTGCTGCTGCTGATCAGCATCGCCTTCGTCGCCATCCTCGTGCCCTTCTACGGGGCGGTCTTCTGGGGGATGATCCTCGCGCTGCTGTTCACGCCACTTCACCGCCGGCTGCTTCCGCGCCTGGGCGGGCGCGCGAACCTGTCGGCGCTGGCCACACTGGGCGTGATCCTGGTGATCGTGATCATCCCGGTGGCTGTGATCGCCGCCTCGCTGGTACGCGAGGCCAGCAGCATCTATCAGCGCGTGGGCTCCGGCCAGCTCGACTTCGGGCAGTATTTCCAGCAGATCATGGGACTGCTTCCGCAGTGGGCCGTGTCGCTGCTTGACCGTCTCGGGCTGGGCAATTTCGCGGCCGTGCAGCAGCAGCTCTCCGGCGCGGCGGCGCGCGGCAGCCAATTCATCGCGACCCAGGCGCTCAACATCGGCCAGAACACGTTCGAATTCGTCATCGGCTTCGGCGTGATGCTGTACCTGCTGTTCTTCCTGCTGCGCGATGGTCGCGAACTGTCGGCCCGCATCCTGCAGGCCATACCGCTCAATGCCCTGCACAAACAGAAGCTGATGGGCAAGTTCACCACGGTGATCCGTGCCACGGTGAAAGGCAACATCGTCGTCGCCGTCACGCAAGGGGCGCTGGGCGGCATCATCTTCTGGATCCTGGGCGTGCAGGGCGTGGTGCTGTGGTCGGTCATCATGGCCTTCCTCTCGCTGCTGCCGGCCGTAGGCGCCGGACTGATCTGGGGCCCGGTGGCGCTGTATTTCCTGGCTACCGGCAAGCTGGTGCAGGGCACGGTGCTCATCGCCTACGGCATCCTCGTCATCGGCCTGGTCGACAACGTGCTGCGCCCGATCCTCGTGGGCAAGGACACCAAGATGCCCGACTACGTGGTGCTGATC
>JAGOCV010000096.1 GCA_017998575.1 Burkholderiaceae bacterium | reverse complement strand
GCCCAGAGCATCCTGGAGCTGGCGGCGCGCTCGATGTTCCACCTGTTCTCAAGCATGAGCCAGGGCATGTTCCTGGTCGACCGCGACGCGCGCATCGTCTGGCTCAACGAAGGCTACGAGCGCTTCCTGCCGCGCCTGGGCGTGTCGTCGCCCGACCAGTTCGTGGGCCACCGCGTGGAAGAGGTGATTCCCAACACGCAGATGCGCCAGGTGCTGGAGACGGGCGAGCCGGTGCTCATCGATCTGCTCACCAACAAGGCCGGCACCTTCGTGGTCAGCCGCCTGCCGCTGCGCGACGACGCGGGCCAGGTGATCGGCGCCATCGGCATGGTGCTGTTCGACCACCCCGAGACCACGCTCAAGCCGCTCATCAGCAAGTTCGCGCGGCTGCAGCAGGATCTGGACGACGCCCGGCGCGAGCTGGCCAGCCAGCGCAGTCACGCGGCGCGCGGCACGCACGGCGCGCAGCGCCAGGCCAAGCACACGTTCGCGAGCTTCGTGGGCACCAGCGCCGCCGCGTCCGAGATCAAGCGCCAGGCCCGCCGCGCGGCGCAGTCGCACAGCCCGGTGCTGCTGCTGGGCGAGACCGGCACCGGCAAGGAACTGCTGGCGCACGCCATCCACGCGGCGTCGGCGCGTTCGGGCGGGCCGTTCGTCAGCGTCAACATCGCGGCCGTGCCCGACACGCTGCTCGAAGCCGAGTTCTTCGGCGTCGCGCCCGGCGCCTACACCGGCGCCGATCGTAAGGGCCGCGAAGGCAAGTTCAAGCTCGCCGATGGCGGCACGCTGTTCCTCGACGAGATCGGCGACATGCCGCCCGCGCTGCAGGCCAAGCTGTTGCGCGCGCTGCAGGAAGGCGAGATCGAGCCGCTGGGCTCCAACCAGCTGGTGCCCTTCGACGCGCGCGTGATCGCCGCCACCTCGCGCGACCTGGGCGCACTGGTGCGCGAAGGGCGCTTTCGCGAAGACCTGTATTACCGCCTCAACGTGCTGCCCCTGCGCGTGCCGCCGCTGCGCGAGCGGCGCGCCGACATCCCGGCGCTGGTGGAAGTGCTGGGCGAAGACATGGCGCTGCGCAGCGGCACGCCGCAGCCCGAGATCACCGCCGACGCACTCGCGCTGCTGGCCGCGCAGCACTGGCGCGGCAACATCCGCGAGCTGCGCAACGTGCTGGAGCAGGCGGCCATGCGCAGCGATTCGCGGTACCTCGACGCCGCGCAGCTCGAGCGCATCCTGCGCGAATCCGGCGTGGAGCAGATCGCGCCCGCGCAGCCCGCGCACGGCCCCGAAGGCGATGACGCGCTGCTGCGTCCGCTGGCCGAGCAGGTCGATGCGCTGGAGCGCCGCGCCATCGCCGCCGCCATGCAGGCCACCGGCGGCAACAAGCTGGCGGCCTCGCGCCTCCTGGGCATCTCGCGCGCGACGCTCTATGAGCGGCTGGGCGGCACCGGGCCTCGCGGCTGAACTGCGCGCCTTGCGCGCGGTGCTGGCCGTGGCCGATGCGGGCAGCACGGCCGCGGCCGGCGCGCATCTCCATCTGTCCCAGCCCGCCGTGGCGCGGGCCGTGCAGCGGGTCGAGTCGCGGCTGGGCCTGCCGCTGTTCGAGCGCGTGGCGCGCGGCATGCGCGCCAACGCCGCCGGCCAGGCCCTGGCCTCGCGCGTGCGGCAGGCGCTGGCCGAACTGGCGGGCGAGGGCGACGGCCCACCCGCCAGCCCGCGCCTGGCCAGCCTGGGCACGCCCGCGCAGTTCGGCGTGTTGCTGGCGCTGGCCGATGCGGCATCGGGCCGCCGCGTGGCGCAGCAACTGGGCGTGAGCCAGCCGGCCGTGCAGCAGGCCGTGCGCCAGCTCGAACACGCCTGGGGCGCGGCGCTGTTCGAGCGCACGCGCACCGGCCTCGTGCCCAACGCGGCCGGCCGCCTGGCGCTGGCGCGGGCCAAGCGCGCGCTGGCCGAGTTGCGCGGCGCCGAAGAAGACCTGCAGGCCCTGGCCGGCGCCGTGCGTGGCCGCGTGGTGGTGGGAACGCTTCCCTACTGGGGCGGCAGCTTCCTGCCGCGCGCCCTCGGCCGCCTGGCCGAGCGGCATCCCGGCATCTCGATCACGGTGGTGGACGGCACCTACGACTCGCTGCTGGCGCAACTGCGCCAGGCCGACATCGATTTGCTGGTGGGCGCGCTGCGCGAGGCGCCGCCGCCGGGGCCGCTGTTGCAACTGCCGCTGCTGGACGACCCGCTGGCCGCCGTGGTGCGCGCCGGCCATCCGCTGGTGGGCCGGGCGCCCACGCGCCTGCGGCAGTTGCGCGGGGCGCAGTGGATCCTGGCCATGCCGGGCGCGCCCGCGCGCCGCATGCTGGAGCAGGCGTTCGCGCACGAGGGCCTGCCGCCGCCCGCCGGAGGCGTGCAGGTCAACAGCCCGGCGCTGTTGCAATCCATGCTGCTGGAAGGCGACGGTGTCGCGCTGATGTCGCCGCGCCAGCTGGAACGCGAGATCGCCGCCGGCCTGCTGCACGTGCTGCCGGTGCGCGTGCCCCAGTTGCGCCGCAGCATCGGACTGGTCATGCGCCCGGCCTTCGAGCCGCCGGCACCGCTGCGCGAGCTGATCGACAGCCTGCGCGAAGCCGGTGCGCAGGCTGTTGCGGCGCCGACCGCTGCCACCCGCCGATAAGCCAGACGCATTGATCGCGCGGTGCTACGCATTGGCGCGTGGCGCGCACGCGCGGCATGCTCGGCGGCAGCCTCGCCAGCGGCGGCATCCGACCGCCCCGGGACTGCACGGAGACACACACATGCCGACATCCTTCCTCGCGCCGGGCCTGCGGTCCGGCTTCCGCACGCTCGCGCTGCGTGCCTGTCTGGCCGCGGCCACCGCGCTCGCCACGGGTGGCGCGCTGGCGCAGGCCGCCGGCACGGTGCGCGTGGTGGTGCCGCATCCGGCGGGTGGTCCGGCCGACGCCATCGCGCGCGTCACGGCCAACGAACTGGCCAAGTCGCTGGGCCAGCCGGTGATCGTGGACAACCGGCCCGGCGGCGGCAGCCTGATCGGCACGCAGGCCGTGGCGCAGGCCAGGCCGGACGGGCAGACGCTGCTGGTCAACGCATCGGTGCACGTTACCTACCCGGCGCTGTTCAAGCAGGTGGGCTTCGACGTGATCGACGACTTCAAGCCCATCACGCAGCTCACGCGCGTGCCCATGGTGCTGCTGGTGAATCCGCAGGTGCCCGTGCGCGATGTGAAAGAGCTGGTGGCCTATGCCCGGGCCAATCCCGGCAAGCTGTCGTTCGGCTCGTCGGGCAACGCGGGCGCGGCGCATCTGGCGGGCGAGCTGTTCAAGCAGATGACGGGCACCGACATCGTCCACGTGCCGTACCGCGGCGCACCGGCCGCGCTCAACGACCTGATCGGCGGCCAGGTACAGATGATGTTCGACCCCGCCTCGTCGTCGCTGCAGCACGTGCGCACCGGCAAGCTGCGCGCGCTGGCCGTCACCTCCGACCGCCGCTACGGCGCCGTGCCCGACGTGCCCACCATGGTCGAAGCCGGCGTGCCGGGCTATGTGCTCACCAACTGGTACGGCCTGTGGGCGCCCAAGGGCACGCCCGATGCGCTGGCCGCACGCATGGCCGCTGACGTGGCCAGGGCCTTCCGCACCGAAGAAGTGGGCGCGCAGTTGCGCGGCATGGGCGCCGAGGTGGTGGCCAGCACGCCCGAGGAATTCGCGCGTTTCGTGGTGGCCGAGAAGGCCAAGTGGGCCGAGATCGTGACACGATCGGGCGCGAAGATGGATTGACGAGGAAACCCGCGCGTGCCCGAGACGAACACCCCAGAACCGACCCCGCTGCTGCTGATCCCCGGCCTGCTGTGCGACGACATCGTGTGGCAATCGCAGATCGCCGCGCTGGCCGGCATCGCCGACTGCACGGTGGCGCGCAACGGCGCCACCGACAGCATCACGCGCATGGCCACCAACGCGCTGGCGCTGATGCCGCCCGGGCCGTTCGCCGTGGCGGGCCACAGCATGGGCGGACGGGTGGCGCTGGAGATCGTGCGGCTGGCGCCCGAACGCGTGTCGCGCCTGGCGCTGCTCGACACCGGCTACCAGGCCATCGCGCCAGGGCTGCCGGGGCAGGGCGAGCGCAACGGCCGCATGGCCCTGCTGCAACTGGCGCGCACCGAGGGCATGCGGGCGATGGGCGAGCGCTGGGCGCGGGGCATGGTGCACCCGGATGCCGTCGGCACGCCGCTCTTCGAGGCCGTGCTCGAGATGATCGGCCGCGCCACGCCCGATCTGTACGAGGCGCAGATCCACGCGCTGCTCGGCCGGCCCGATGCCACGCCGCTGCTGCCGCACATCCGCGTGCCCACGCTGGTGCTGTGCGGCCGCGAGGACGGCTGGAGCCCGCTGGCGAGGCACGAGACGATGCGCGATCTGATCGGCGATGCGGCGCGCCTGGCCGTCGTCGAGCATTGCGGCCACATGAGCACGATGGAGCAGCCCGAGGTGGTCAGCGGCTGGATGGCGCGCTGGCTCGGCGCCGGTGACGTGACGGCAGCTTAGGCGCGCGGCAGCGCCAGGCAGACGGTGGCGATCGCCTCGCGCAGCCAGGCGTGGCCGGCGTCGGATTCACGCACCGGATGCCACTGCATGCTCTCTTCCAGTGGCGGGCAGGCGAAGGGGCAGCGGTGGATCGACAACGGCAGGCGCCAGCGTCGGTAGAGCCCGGCCACCTGGCTCTGCACCGTGGCCACGCGCTGCGTGCCGATGACCGCCAGCGGCAACAGGCCGTACTGCGGCACGCGGATGGCGACCTTGCGTGAGATCTTCTGGCGATCGAGTTCCCATTCTTCCAGCGGCGGGAAGCTGGGATGGTTTTCGCGCTTGGCGACGTGCTCCATGGCCAGGAACCGCGCCAGCGTGAGCTTGCGGCCGGGCAGGGTGTTGCGGCTCCAGGTGACGCACACCCACGGATCCTCGAAGAGCACCTGCACCGGATAGTTCTTCACCGCGTACAGGCGCGGCACGATCAGCAGGTCGACGTCGCCGCGCTCGAGCTCGTCGGACAGACGCGCACCCAGCGGCATCACGTCCAGCCCCACCTGCGGCGCCTGCGCGCCCAGATATTGAAGCAGGGGCGGCAGCACCACCATCGAGAAGTAATCGGACGCGGCGACGCGGAACACGCGCTGCGCGGTGCCGGGCTCGAAGCTGTCGGCCGGACGCGTCACCTGCTGGATGCGCATGAGGATGGCGCGCACCTCGGCGCGCAGCGCCTGCGCGCGCTCGGTCAGCACCATGCGCCGGCCCACCTGCACGATGAGGTCGTCGCCGAAGTGGCGGCGCAACCGGCCGAGCGCGTTGCTCATGGCGGACTGGGTGATGAACACGCGGTCGGCGGCGCGCGAGACGCTGCTTTCCTCCAGCAGCGCGTCGAGCGCGACGAGCAGGTTGAGATCGAGCTTGTGATAGCGCAATGTATGTACCCCGTGAATGCATTGAATTTATCGAATTCATTTGTTGAATACAACCGCGGCGCCTAGATTTGCCTGCAGAACAACAGGAGACAAAGTGAGTCGTGCCAGCCGCCCCTTCGCGCTGGGGCTGTTCAGCGCCCCGGGGCAACCCGCCACGCCGCCGCCGTTCGTCGGTGTCGTGGTCGATACCTGCAACGTGCTGCCGCTGGCGCAGTTGTTTCCGCCGCACGCGCCCTGGCCTGGCGCCGCGCTGCCCGACAGCATCTTCGACCTGCTGCAGGACTGGGACGCCGCGTTTGCCGCGATCGCCGGCGCGCTGGACCGCGACGACGCACGAGGGCTCGCCACGATGCCGCTGGACGGTCTTCGTGCGCATGCGCCGCTGGCGCAGGCCCGCCAGCTGATCTGCACCGGCGCCAACTACCGCCAGCATGTGATCGACCTGGTGGTGGCGCAGGGCGGCGGTGCAGGCACCGAGGGCATGACCGCCGAAGAGCGCCGCGCCGACGCCGCGGCACGCGTGGATGCGCGCGCCGCCGGCGGCATTCCGTACGCCTTCCCCAAGCTGGTGAGCGCGATCACCGGGCCCTGCGACGACATCGTCGTGCCGCGCGATGCGCAGCAGCTCGACTGGGAGCTGGAGCTGGGCGTGGTGATCGGCCGCACATGCTGGCGCGTGCCGCGCGAATCGGCCATGGACGCCGTGGCCGGCTATCTCATCGTGAACGACATCACGCGGCGGGAACTGGTCTACCGGCCCGATCTGCGCTCGCTGGGATCGGACTGGCTGCGCGCCAAGAGCGGCCCGGGCTTCATGCCCATCGGCCCGCTGTTCGTGCCGGCCGCGTTCGTGGCCGATCCGCACCAGTTGCGTCTGCGCCTGGAGCTCAACGGCCAGGTCATGCAGGACGAGAGCACGGCCGACATGATCTTCCGCATCGAGCGGCAGATCGAGTACGTGTCGTCCTATGCGCGGCTTTTGCCGGGCGACATCCTGGCCACCGGCTCGCCTGCCGGCAACGGCATGCACCACGGCCGCTTCCTGCAGCCCGGCGACCGGATGCGCGCCACCATCACCGGCCTGGGCGAGCAGGTCAACCATCTCATTGCCGAAGAAAGTTGAACGCCATGGCCATCACCGGAGTGAAGTCCCTCAACTACCGTATCGCCGAGTCCGAACGCATCGCCAGCGCGCGCACCTTCTTCACCGAGTTCGGCCTGGGCGCGCCGCAGGACGATGCCGCGCCTGCTTTCACGCTGCCGGATGGCGCGCGCGTGCGCCTGCTGCCGCCGGAGGCCGCAGCCTTCGACACCGCCGTCACCACCGAGACGGTGTGGGGCGTGAGCGATGAAGACGCGCTCGCGCGTCTGGTGGATGCGCTGTCGCGCGATCTCACGCTGGTGCAGGACGCGCACGGCGACTGGCACTTCACCACGCCCGACGGCCTGCCGATGGGCCTGGGCCTGTTCGACCGGCGGCCGGTGCTCAACCGGCCCGACCCGCTGAATGCGCCCGGCCATGTGCAGCGCCTGAACCAGTGGCGCAAGTGGCGCTTCCGGGCACAGCCCAAGACCATCAACCACGTGGTGTACGGCGTGGACGACTACAAGGCCAGCTGGGATTTCTTCCGGCACCGGCTGGGGTTCCGGCTGTCGGACCATTCGCGCGGACTCGGGGTCTTCCTGCGCGCCGACGGCGCATGCGAGCACCACAACCTGTTCCTGGCCAACGCGCACTACCACCGGCCCTCGGCGCCCTCGTTCCAGCACGCCTGCTTCGGCGTGGAAGACGTCGATGAAATCATGGTGGGGGCCAATCACCTGACCCGACTGGGCCATGTGAGCAAGCTGGGCCTGGGCCGCCACCGCATCGCCTCGGCCTTGTTCTACTACGTCGACTGCCCGGCCGGCGGCGAAGCCGAGTACGGCGCCGACACCGACTACCTCGACGACGGCTGGGTGCCGCGCGAGTGGGATCCCAAGTTCGGCTACATCGTCTGGTGCGCCAACCTGCCGCCGTTCATGCAGCAGGAGGCCATGCGCGACGTGCGCCTGCTGGCCAGCGAAGACGACGTGGACGTGCCCGACCTGGCGGCCTGGCGACAGCGGGGTGCCGCGTGAGCGATGCCGGAGCCAGCGGCCTGATGGTGTGCCACTGCTGTGGCCAGCACCATGCCGGCGTGTCCGTGCGCGAGCCGGCGGCAGGGCCGCGTCTGCCGCATTTCACGGTCGACATGCATTGCCACCTGCTGGTGCCCGCGGTCGAGGAATGTGTCGCCGGCCATCCGCACAAGCAGGCCGAGACAGCGCAGCAGGCACGGCTGATGGGCGCGGCCTCGCTGGCGCACAACCAGCAGATGCGTGCGGCCATCGGGCCGCGCCTGACCACGCCGGCCGTGCGCGTGGCCGACATGGACCGGCTGGGCATCGATCTGCAGGTGCTCAGTCCGTCGCCCACGCAGTACTACACCTGGGCCGATGCCGGGCTGGCGCGCGACGTGGTCCGACTGCAGAACGAGGCCATCGCCGGCGTGGTGCGCGCGCAGCCCGATCGATTCGAAGGCCTGGGGGCCGTGGCGCTGCAGCACCCGGAGCTGGCGGCCGAGCAGTTGCGCGACGCCGTGAACACACTCGGCCTGCGCGGCGCCGAAATCACGTCCGACCCGACCGGCAAGGGGCTGGACGATCCTGCGCTCGACGTGTTCTGGCGCGAGGCGGAGCGACTGGGGGCGGTGATCTTCCTGCACCCGCTGGGAACGTCGCTGGGCGAGCGCGTGAACCGCTACTACCTCTCCAACGTGATCGGGCAGCCGCTGGAGACCACCATCGCGCTGTCCGAACTGATCCACGGCGGCGTGCTCGACCGATTCACGCGGCTGCGCATCTGCGCTGCCCACGGCGGCGGCTATCTGCCCTTTGCGCCGGGCCGTTCGGGGCACGGATTCGGCGTGCGGCCCGAGGCGCGCGGCTGCGCCCGGCCGCCGGGCGAATACCTGCAGCGGATGTGGTTCGACAGTGTGGTGTTCCGCCCCGAGTCGCTGCGCGTGCTGATCGACACGGTGGGACTGGGCCAGGTGGTGGCCGGCACCGACTACCCCTTCGACATGGGCGAATACGCGTTGCACGAACTGATACGCCGCGTGCCCGGCCTGGCGCCGGCGGGGCAGGCCGCGCTGCTGGGCGCAAACGCCAGCGCGCTGCTGCGGCTGGACGCAGAGCACCCGGCGCGCCTGCGCGCCGACCTGACACACGAGGACATCCGATGACAAACAACCCCCTCTGGCCGCGCGCCCTGATCGTGGGTGGCGGCATAGGCGGACTGGCGGCGGCCATGGCATTGCGGCGCGCTGGCTGCGACGTCGATCTGGTGGAGATCAAGCCGGCCTGGGCGCAGTCGGGCGTGGGGATCATCCAGCCGGCCAACGCGCTGCGCGCGCTCGACACGCTGGGCGTGGCGCAGGACTGCCTGGCCGCCGGCTTCGCCTATGACGGCTATGACTACATGACCGCCGATGGCACGCCGCTCAATGATTTTGCGGGCCCGCGCGCCGCGCCCCACCTGCCGGCCTACAACGGCATCCTGCGCTCGCGGCTGCACGACATCCTGCTGCGCGGTGCGCGCGCGGCCGGCGCGCGGCTGCAGCTGGGCACGACAGTCGTTGAGCTGTACCAGACGCAGGAAGGCGCGCACGTCACGCTGTCCGACGGCACGCAGCGCGACTATGCGCTGGTGGTCGCCGCCGACGGCATCTATTCGCCGCTGCGCCACCGCTTGCACGGCCAGCGCTTCGTGCCCACGGCCACGGGCCAGAGCGTGTGGCGTCTGACGCTGCCACGCCCGCCTGCCATGAGGCGCGGCGTGATGATGCTGGGCGAGTCGCGCAAGGCCGGCTTCATACCGCTGAACGACGACAGCATGTACCTGCTGCTGGTGACCCAGGAGGCGCCCGGCGTGCAGTTTTCCGCCGAGGAATTGCCGCGTCTGCTGCTGGAGCGGCTGGCCGGCTTCGGCGGGCTGGTCGAACACACGCGCCAGTACGTGCAGGCTGACAGCGCCGTGGTGTACCGGCCGCTCGAAGTGGTGACGCTGGACGCCCCCTGGCACACCGGGCGCGTGGTCTTCATCGGCGACGCGGCGCATGCCTCCACGCCGCACCTGGGGCAGGGCGCGGCCATGGCCATCGAGGATGCGGTCGTGCTGGGCGAGCTGGTGGGCGCCGGCGCCGATCCCGCCCGGCTGGGAGACGACTACATGGGCCGGCGCCATGCGCGGGCCCGCGAGATTCAGGATGCCTCGTTCACGATCGGCGAGTACGAGCAGGGCCGCCGCCCCGGCCTGGACCTGGCAGCGCTGCTGCAACGCACGCGCCACCGCGCGGTGGAGCCGATATGAGAGAAGACCGGTTCATCGACATCTCGATGCACCTGGAAAACGACGTGCGCAGCGATCCGGACATCGCCCGGCCGCGCATCGAGTATCTGGCCCATCAGGAGACCATCGGCCGCATCCAGAGCTTCTTTCCGGGCCTCAGGCCCGAAGACCTGCCCGATGCCGCGGGATGGGCGGTGGAGCGGGTGCAGCTGACCACGCACAACGGCACGCACCTGGACGCTCCCTACCACTTCCATCCGACGATGAATCACGCCAGCGGCCAGCCGCAGCGGGCCTGGACCATCGACGAGGTGCCGCTGTCGTGGTGCTTCGCGCCGGGTGTGAAGCTGGACTTCCGGCACTTTCCGGACGGCTACGTCGCGACCGCCGCCGACGTCGAGTCCGAGCTCGCGCGCATCGGCCACGCGCTGGCCGAAGGCGACATCGTGCTGGTCAACACCCGCGCCGGCAGCCGCTACGGCCACGACGACTATGTGGAAGCGGGCTGCGGCATGGGCCGTGAAGCGACGCTCTACCTGCTGGAGCGCGGCGTGCACCTGACCGGCACCGACGCCTGGAGCTGGGATGCGCCGTTCGTCTACACCCGCCAGAAGGTGGATGCCACGGGCGACGCCGGCCTGATCTGGGAAGGCCACAAGGCCGGCCGCGACATCGGCTACTGCCACCTGGAGAAGCTGCACAACCTGGAGGCACTGCCGCCGCACGGCTTCACGGTCAGCTGCTTTCCCGTGAAGATCCGCGGCGCCTCGGCGGGCTGGACCCGTGCCGTCGCCATCCTCGATCGATGACCAACCGACCCACGACAGGAGATGACATGCAGGCACAGGAACTCTTGCGGCGCTTCTACCACCGCGACCGCGAACCCCTCTTCGAGCGTTTCGCCGACGGCTACACCTGCCACACGCCGGGCGACAACCCGATCGCGGGGGCGCATCGTGGCCGCGACGGCATGCTGGCCCACGTGGCGCGCATGCAGGCGCTCACCGGCCAGACGTTCCGGCCGCATCACAAGGATGTGTTCCTCACCGACGGCGAATGGGCCCTGGTGCCGGTGCATCTGCAGGCCCAGCGCGAGGGCCGGCGGCTGGACCAGCCGGCCTTCGGCATCTGGCGGTTCCAGGACGGACAGGTGACCGATCACTGGGAATGCCCCACCGACATGCCGGCCTTCGACGCCTTCTGGCGTTGACCGCCCCGGCAGTTTTCTTCTTCATCCACACAGAACAGAGACAACCATGACTTGCTGCACAACTCTTCCCGGGCGCACCGCCCGTCACCTGGTGTCCGGCCTGCTCGCCGGCGTGGCGCTGCTGGCGGGCCTGCCTGCCGCGGCGCAGTCCGCGGGCGCGGCCGGCTATCCGGCGCGGCCGTTGCAGATGATCGTGCCGTTCCCGGCCGGCGCGCCGGTGGATCTGGTGGCGCGCTCGTTCGCCCAGGCGCTGGACAGCAAACTCGGCCAGCGCGTGGTCGTGCTCAACCGTGAGGGCGGCAGCACCACCGTGGGCATGAACGCCTTGCTGGGCGCGCCGGCCGACGGCTACACCTTCGTGTATGGCCCCGTGACCGCGCTGACGGTGCACCTGCACTGGATGAAGGGGCTGCAGTTCAAGGCCGAATCGTTCGTGCCCGTGTGCCAGACGTTCGAGAACATCTTCATCCTGGCGACGCGCGCCGACTCGCCCATCGACAGCTTCGAGGCTGCGGTCTCGCGCGCCAGGGCCGAGCCGGGCAAGCTGACGTACGGGCATCCGGGCGTGTCCAGCTCGCCGCATCTGGCGGGCGCCGAGCTGTTCCAGCGCGCTGGCGTGGCCGTCAACGACGTGCCCTATCGCGGCGAGACGCCGATGGTGCCGCAGATCAGGAGCGGCGACATCGATATGGCGGTGGTCACCACGGGCCTGGTCATCACGCATGGCATGCGCGCACTGGCGGTGTTCTCGGAAAAGCGGCTTGCGGCTTTCCCGAACGTGCCGACCGTCAAGGAGCTGGGCTACGCCGTCAGCCCGTCCGGCTACGGCGGCCTGTTCGTGCGCGCCGACACGCCCCAGCCCGTGGTCGCCGCGCTGGAGACCGGCTGCCGCGACGCGCTGGCCGATCCGGCCTTTCGCGAGGTGGCGCAGCGCCAGTTCCAGCAGGCGGAGTACCTCGACCACGCGCGTTTCAAGGCCCGCATCGATGCCGACTACAAGTCCAAGGAGACCCTGCTCAAGACGGTCAAGCTCGACCGCTGACACGGGCTTGCTGGGAAACCCTGACAAGGAATAAGACAATCGTCTGAATTTCGGGCAGGTGAACTGTCTGAAATTCAGGCTATCCGTCTGGGGGGAAAGGAAAAATCCTTTCAGATCAACGTTCTTGGCGCTGGCATGGTGTGTGCAATGAGCAGGCATCACTCCAAGGAGACTCTCCATGCAACGCCGCTCGCTCTTTGCCCTGACTGCCCTGGCCTCCGTGGCCGCCGCGCTCGCCTCGCC
The DNA here is from genome assembly GCA_017998575.1 of Burkholderiaceae bacterium. Next base: position 112 of record JAGOCV010000096.1, on the reverse strand, counting down.
CGCCGCACTGGCGCAGGGCAAGGACATCCGCATCGCCCACATCTACGGCAAGACCGGTCCTCTGGAGGCCTATGGCAAACAGACGAACACGGGGCTGATGATGGGCCTGGAC
>JAGOCV010000378.1 GCA_017998575.1 Burkholderiaceae bacterium | reverse complement strand
GGCCTGACGCATCAGCCAGGCCTGGGTGGCATCGCGGATCTGCGCGGGCTCGGCCTGATGCGGCAAGGACAGGCGCAGCGTCAGGCGAGGCGCGCCGGGCGGCGCTTCCATCGCCGTGTCGAGCACGGCGCCGCCACGCACGGCCTGCCGGGAGTCGAGCGCCAGCACCACGGTCTCCCCCATGAACGGCAGGGTCGCGCCGTCGCGCCAGTCGATGCGGCCCGCCTCGGCGCGCTGGTGGCGCTCGCGCTGCTCTGCGAGCTTGCGCACGATCCAACCTGCCTTTTCCTGCAGCGCCGCCTCCACGTCGCCCAGGGCGACCCAGCGCGGCGCGCTGACCACGAGCCCTTCCACGCCGATGGCGAAACCAATGGTGCGGCGGCGCCCGCGCCGGAATTCATAGTCGACGTGCGTGCCCTGCAGCACGGTTCGCCGCGTGGCGCGCGGATGCGTGAAGCGGGCCGGCGCCAGCACGTCGGCCAGCGGCTGGGCGGGCGCGGCCGGCCCGGCGGCCTCGGGCAGTGGCGCCGCAGGCGGGACGGCCGGAGCAGCCGGCGGCTGCGGTTCGGCACGGAGGTCGAAACCGTCCAGCACCAACTGGATGAACCGCTGCATGGTGGCTGCCGGATCGGCCAGGCGGGTCAGCCCCCGGCGCCGCGCTCGCCCGCGTAGGCTTCGGGATCGAGGCGGCGCATTTCGGCCTCGATCCATTCCTGCACCTCGCGCATCAGCTCTTCGGGATCGCGCCCGGCGCTCGCAATGGGCTGGCCGATGGAGACGTCGACCACGCCCGGGTACTTGATGAAGGCCTTGCGCGGCCAGCACCTGGCCGAACTCACGGCGATCGGCACCACGGGTGCACCAGTGGCCACGGCCAGGCGCGTGCCGCCGGTCTTGTAGTTGCCGACCTGACCCCGCGGAATGCGCGTGCCTTCGGGGAACATGATGATCCACGTACCCTGCGCCAGCAGCCGGCCGCCCTGCTCCACCACCTTGTTGAAGGCCTGCGTGCGCTGGCTGCGGTCGATGTGGATCATGTCCAGCCGGCCGATGGCCCAGCCGAAGAACGGGATGTAGAGCAGTTCCTTCTTGAACACGTAGGCCAGCGGGTGCGGCATCAGTGTCGGCATGAGAAAGGTCTCGAGCGTGGACTGGTGCTTGACCAGCAGGATCGCTGCGCTGCTGTCGCCTTGCGGCAGGTTTTCCATGCCGCTCACACGTGTGCGCACGCCGCAGATGAGGCGCAGCGCATTCATCACCAGCACCAGCCAGGCGCGCGCAATGCGATAGAGCGGCTCCCCGCGCACGAACAGACAGGCGACGAGGATGGCGAGCGCGTACGGCACGACGGTCACCAGCATGACCAGCAGATGGAGGATGGAGCGCAGCAGGGCCATGGAGATTGTGTTCGCGGTGGAGAGGGTGGGGATTCGTGCGTCACCGGCCCGGCCGGCAACGGCGCGGGTTCAGGCGTCGGCGCGCGGCGGTGCGAGGCGCGCGCGGCGCTCCTCCCGCGCGATCAGGTAGCGGGCGAAGCTGCCGAGGTCTTCGTGCACCAGCGTGCCGGCGGGGAAGTCGGGCGACAGCGGCACGTTGCGCCAGGCCGCGCCCTTGCCGGTGAGGATCAGGTGCGGCTCGCAGCCGGCGGCGGCACCGGCCTGCAGGTCGCGCACGCTGTCGCCAGCCGCGGGCACACCGGTCAGGTCCACGCCGAAACGCTCGCCGATCTGCACGAACAGGCCGGGCCTGGGCTTGCGGCATTCGCAACCCTCTTCGGGCGCGTGCGGGCAGTAGAAGACGGCTTCGACGCGGCCGCCCGCCGTGGCCAGCAGCTTGTACATGCGGGCATGCATGGCGTTGAGCGCCGCGACGTCGAACAGCCCGCGCCCCAGCCCCGACTGGTTGGAGGCGATCACCACCTGCCAGCCCGCGTGGTTGAGCCGCGCGATGGCCTCGAGCGCGCCGGGCAGCGGGATCCATTCCTCGGGCGACTTGACGAACTCGTCGCTGTCCTGGTTGATCGTGCCGTCGCGATCCAGCACGACGAGCTTCACGGCTTGCCGGTCAGGCATGGGCGGCCCCTCGCGCCGCGGCCGCGGGGTGGATCTCGCCGTGGGCGCGGCCGTGGTGCGTCATGCGGCGAGTCGCGACAGGTCGGCCACGCGGTTCATCGCCACGTGCAGAGTCCTGAGCAGGCCCAGGCGGTTCAGGCGCAGGTCGTCCTGCTCGGCGTTGACCATGACGCCGTCGAAGAACGCATCGACCGGCGCCCGAAGCGCGGCCAGCGACTGCAGCGATGCCGTGTAGTCGCCGGACTCGAACTTCGCGTCGGCCGCGGGCACGGTGGCTTGCAGTGCGGCGTAGAGCGCCTGTTCGGCCGGCTCCTGCAGCAGTGCCGGGTTCACGTGCGCGTCCACCTCACCGGCCTTCTTGAGGATGTTGGACACGCGCTTGTTGGCGGCGGCCAGGGCCGGCGCCTCGGGCAGCGCGGCGAAGGCGCGCACGGCCTCAAGGCGCTTCGGGATCGTGGACCAGCGCCCCAGCCTCTGCGCATGGATGGCAGCGTCGACTTCTGCGGCGGAATAGCCGCCGTCACGCAGGTATCCCTTGAGGCGCTCGATCAGGAACTCGTCGAGCTCCACCGCCTTGTCCTGCAGCAGTCCGGCGGGAAAGACGCCGAACGCCAGGCGGGTGAGCTCGTGGAAATGCAGCGGCAGATCGCGTTCGATCAGCATGCGCACCACGCCCAGCGCATGGCGGCGCAGCGCGAACGGATCCTTGTCGCCCGTGGGCAGGTTGCCGATGCCGAACATGCCCACCAGCGTCTCGAGCTTGTCCGCCAGCGCCACGACGACACCCACATCGCCGCGCGGCAGCGTGTCGCCGGCGAAGCGCGGCTTGTAGTGGTCTTCGATGGCGTCGGCCACGTCGGCCGGCAGACCGTCGTGCTGGGCGTAGTAGCGGCCCATCGTGCCCTGCAGCTCGGGGAACTCGCCCACCATGTCGGTCAGCAGGTCGGCCTTGGCGTACTCGGCGGCGAACTGCACGTTCGCCACCAACTGCGGATCGAGCTTGTTGGCGATGGCACTGGCGATCGCCTTCACGCGTTCGACGCGCTCGCCCTGTGTGCCCAGCTTGTTGTGATAGACCACCTTGCCCAGGCCTTCGACGCGCGAGGCCAGCGTCTTCTTGCGGTCCTGGTCGAAGAAGAACTTGGCGTCGGCCAGGCGCGGGCGCACCACGCGCTCATTGCCGCCGGTCACAAAGCTGGTGTCTTCGGGGCTGATGTTGCTG
>JAGOCV010000377.1 GCA_017998575.1 Burkholderiaceae bacterium | reverse complement strand
AGAAGACACTGGTGGAGGGTGCCGGCGCGGCGGGCCTGGCTGCCGTGCTGCGCCATCCGGAGCGCTTTCGCGGCCGTTCGGTGGGGCTGGTGCTGTGCGGCGGCAACATCGATCCGCTGCTGCTGGCCGCCATCATCGAGCGCGGCATGGTGCGCGCCGGGCGCCTGGCGCGCATCCGCGTGGGTGTGCGCGACGTGCCGGGTTCGCTGGCCCGCATCACGGCCACGGTGGCCGAAGCGGGCGCCAACATCGACGAGGTGCATCACCAGCGCGCCTTCACCACGCTGGCGGCGCAGAACGTCGACATCGAACTGGTGCTGCAGACCCGCGGCACCGCGCACATCCAGGCGGTTCTGCAGGCGCTGCGCGCCGCCGGCTTCGAAGCCCAGGAGCAGAAATAGACATGGACGCCCCGACATCCGCCCCATCGCTGATCGACACGCCGCAGTTGCAGTCGGCACTGACCGACCTGTTCGCGCCCTGGGTGCAGGCGCTCGGGCTTGAAGTGCATGCGCACGAGGCCGATGCCGTGACGCTGCGGCTGCCGGTGACCGAGGCGCTCGCGCGCACGGGCGGCATGCTCTGCGGACAGGCCATGATGGCGGCGGCCGACACGGCCATGGTGCTGGCGCTGATCCGGCACTTCGGCGCCTTCCGTCCGTGCACGACCGTGCAACTGGCCACCAGCTTCCTCAAGCCGTTGTCGGGCCAGGATGCACTGGTGCAGGCGCGCGTGCTGCGCGCCGGAAAGAGCCTGGCCTTCGGCGAGATCGATGTGCGTGGCGCGCAGGACGGCCGCAGCGTGGCCCGCGCCACCACCACCTACGCCCTGCTCTAGTTGCATGGAGCGGGGTTGCAGGGTGTTGCAAGTTAGAATCCCGACCCTGTCCACGTTTACCCATCAGAGGTTTGCATGTCCGCTCCCGCTTCGCATGACTCCGTTGCCGCCGAGAAAGACGTCGTCGAGGAGATCGCCCACGCCATGCCCATCGTGCTGCCCGTCGTGGGCGGCGTGCTGATGTTCCTGCTGGCTTTCATCGCCGTCTTCATGGCCTGACGTCGCGCGGCCCCCGGCCGCGCCCGACGCACAACCTGCACGCCGCCTGGGCCTGCAGGTTTTTTTTCGTCCCGCCTCTCGCGATCGGCGAGTGGCGCGCATAACCTCATGCATCTTATGCATGGAATTGCGCCGTAACGCGGGAGGTCGATTCATAGAATTGTCATTTCGGCGCCATCGGCACGGTGTGCCGGCCGTCTTCCGAAAGGCTCAGGCCTTCCGAAAGACCGTTTTCAAACTCAGGAGCCCCTCCGATGAACTCTCCCGTGATGCAAGGCCTGGCCATCAATACGCCGGCTTACGTCAAGAATGCCCGGCTGATCGCCTGGGTGGCCGACATGGTCGCGCTGTGCAAGCCCGACGCCATACACTGGTGCGACGGCAGCGAAGAGGAATACCAGCAGCTGTGCCAGAAGCTGGTCGACGCCGGCGCCTTCCAGCGCCTGAACCCGGCCAAGCGCCCCAACTCGTTCCTGGCCAAGTCCGACCCCAGCGACGTGGCGCGCGTGGAAGACCGCACCTTCATCTGCTCCCAGAAAAAGGAAGACGCCGGCCCGACCAACAACTGGGTTGCCCCGGCCGAGATGCGCGCCACGCTGCAGCCGCTGTTCGACGGCTGCATGAAGGGCCGCACGATGTATGTGGTGCCCTTCAGCATGGGCCCGCTGGGCTCGCCGATCGCGCACATCGGCATCGAGCTGTCCGACAGCCCCTACGTGGCCGTCAACATGAAGATCATGACCCGCATGGGCCGTGCGGTGTATGACGTGCTGGGCGTCGAGGGCGAGTTCGTCCCCTGCGTGCACACGGTGGGCGCGCCGTTGGCCGAAGGCCAGAAGGATGTCGCCTGGCCCTGCAACAAGACCAAGTACATCGTTCACTACCCCGAAACGCGTGAAATCTGGTCGTACGGCTCGGGCTACGGCGGCAATGCGCTGCTGGGCAAGAAGTGCTTCGCGCTGCGCATCGCCTCGATCATGGGCAAGGACGAAGGCTGGCTGGCCGAGCACATGCTGATCCTGGGCGTGACCAGCCCCGAGGGCAAGAAGTACCACGTGGCCGCCGCCTTCCCCAGCGCCTGCGGCAAGACCAACTTCGCCATGTTGATCCCGCCCGCGGGCTTCGAAGGCTGGAAGGTCACCACCATTGGCGACGACATCGCCTGGATCAAGCCCCAGGCCGACGGCACGCTGCGCGCCATCAACCCGGAAGCCGGCTACTTCGGCGTGGCGCCCGGCACCAACCAGAAGACCAACCCCAACTGCATGGCGAGCCTGGACAAGGACGTCATCTTCACCAACGTCGCGCTGACCGACGATGGCGACGTGTGGTGGGAAGGCATGGAAGCCGACGCGCCCGGCAAGCAGTTGCCCGCGCACCTGATCGACTGGCAGGGCAAGGACTGGACGCCCGAGATCGCCAAGGCCACCGGCGCCAAGGCGGCCCACCCCAACGCGCGCTTCACCGTGGCCGCCATCAACAACCCGGCGCTGGACGAGGCCTGGGACGACCCGAAGGGCGTGAAGATCGACGCCTTCATCTTCGGCGGCCGCCGCTCCACCACCGTGCCGCTGGTCACCGAGGCACGCGACTGGGTCGAAGGCGTCTACATGGCCGCGACCATGGGCTCGGAAACCACCGCCGCCGCCGCTGGCCAGCAGGGCATCGTGCGCCGCGACCCGTTCGCGATGCTGCCCTTCACGGGCTACAACATGAGCGACTATTTCCAGCACTGGCTGACGATGGGCCGCAAGCTGGCCGCTGCCGGTGCCACGCTGCCGCGCATCTACACCACCAACTGGTTCCGCAAGGGCGAAGACGGCAAGTTCGTCTGGCCCGGCTACGGCGAGAACATGCGCGTGCTCAAGTGGATGATCGACCGCATCGAAGGCAAGGCGAGCGGCCAGAACCACGTGTTCGGCGTGAGCCCGGCGTACGAAGAGCTCAACTGGACGGGCCTGGATTTCAGCGCCGAGCAGTTCCAGTCGGTCACCAGCATCGACAAGGCCGCCTGGCAAGCCGAGATGAAGCTGCACGAAGAGCTGTTCACCCAGCTCAAGCACAACCTGCCGCAGGAACTGCAGGACACCAAGGCGACGATCGAAAAGCGCCTGGCCGCCTGACGGCCTGGGGTGCGCGGCCTTCGCGCCGCGTACGGGCAAAGAAAAAGCCGAGGCATGCCTCGGCTTTTTTCATGGAGCCAGTGCTTTTGCACTGGCTGCGGCTGTCCGCTCAGTAG
>JAGOCV010000095.1 GCA_017998575.1 Burkholderiaceae bacterium | reverse complement strand
GCTTCTACCTGGCCATGCACGACCTGGAGATCCGCGGCGCCGGCGAGGTGCTGGGCGAGAACCAGAGCGGCAACATGATGGAGGTGGGCTTCCAGCTCTACAACGAGATGCTGGCCGAGGCCGTGCGCTCCCTCAAGGAAGGCAAGGAGCCCGACCTGCTGGCCCCGCTGCACGCCGCCACCGAGATCAACCTGCACGCGCCCGCGCTGCTGCCCGACGACTACTGCGGCGACGTGCACCTGCGTCTGTCGTTCTACAAGAAGCTGGCCACGGCGAAGACGGCCGACCAGATCGATGGCCTGCTGGAAGAGATCGTCGACCGCTTCGGCAAGCTGCCCGCGCAGGCGCAGACACTCATCGACGTGCACCGCCTGCGCGTGCTGGCGCGGCCTTACGGCGTGGTCAAGGTGGACGCTGCACCGGGCGTGATCAACATCACGTTCAAGCCGAGCCCGCCGGTGGACCCCATGGCCATCATCCAGCTCATCCAGAAGAACAAGCACATCAAGCTGGCCGGCAACGAGAAGCTGCGCATCGAGCGCGAGCTCAAGGAGCCCAAGGACCGCGCGCAGATGGTGCGCGACGTGCTGCGCAACCTGGGTCAACCGACCGGCGCGGCGGCGGCCTGATCGCTGCACCGGCGGGTCCGCTCCACGGATGAGGGGTCCGTTGGCATGTCAAGCACACCGCCCTGCGGCGCGGCACGATCGGGGGCTTTCCACACTTGGAGCCCCTCCATGCACCTCGCCGCTGCCTCCCCCCGACTCCTGGCTGCCACCTTCGGCGCTGCACTGCTGCTGGGCAGCGCGCCGCTCGCAGCCCAGCCCACCGAGCGCTGGCAAGCGATGGCGCACGGCGGCTGCATCACGCTCGATCAGTTCGCCGCCGGGGGCAACGCCGATCCTGCGCTGCGTTCGCTGACCACCTACCGCACGCCTTCGGCGTTCGCCGCGCACCTGCGCGCGGGCGGCTACCAGGTCGAAACCACAGAAATGCCCAGCAAGTACGGCCCCATGGTGATGGTGAAGTTCCGGGGCTCCAACCATCAGCCCGGCATTCCCGAGCCCGCTGTCGGCTTCGTCACCGAGGCCTACTGCCGCCAGGTGGGCAGCGCCCGCTGAGACATGGCCCGCCGCGCGGATGCGAAAATCCCGCACCATGACCACCGCATCCGCCACCCCGCAAGAACACGCCCCCGGCCTCGTCGTCCAGCGCATCGCACCTCCCTTGCGGCTGGCGGACTTCAAGCTCATCGCCTTCGACATGGACTCCACGTTGATCAACATCGAATGCGTGGACGAGATCGCCGACGCCGCCGGCCGCAAGGCCGAGGTGGCGGCCATCACCGAGGCCGCCATGCGTGGCGAGATCGCCGACTACAAGGAAAGCCTGCGCCGCCGCGTGGCGCTGCTCAAGGGCGTGAGCGTGGCGCACATGGAGCAGGTCTACCACCACCGCCTGCAGCTCAACCCGGGTGCCGCTGCCCTGGTGGCGAAATGCCAGTACGCCGGGCTCAAGGTGCTGCTGGTCTCAGGTGGCTTCACCTTCTTCACCGACCGCATCCGCGACCGCCTCTACATCGACTACGCGCGCTCCAACGTGCTCGAAGTGGCCGATGGCGTGCTCACCGGCCACCTGGTCGACCAGCCCTGGGGCGACATCGTCGATGGCGACGAGAAGCGCCGCACGCTGCTGGAGACCTGCGAGAAGCTCGGCATCGCGCCTGGCCAGGCCATCGCCATGGGCGACGGCGCCAACGACCTGCCGATGATGGGCGTGGCCGGCCTCTCGGTGGCCTACCACGCCAAGCCCGCCGTGCGGGAGAAGGCCGACGTGGCGATCAACAGCGGCGGGCTCGACCGGCTGCTCGAAGTGCTGCGCTGAGGCCCGCTGGCGGCACGGCGCGCCCCGCGTGTCGCACTGCCCGGGCTGGCGCCCTCAGGCGGGTTCGAGCACAGGCCGCCCGGCTTGCACCGCGAAGCGGGCGAGCGTGGAGATGCCGGTGTCCTCGCGCGTCACGTCATCGACGGTGCGCAGCGTCGTCAGCAGGCCGCGCGGCGTGAAGTCCACGAGCCCGTAGCCGCGCCGCTCGGCATCGGCGAACACGAAATGGGGATTGGCCGCCAGGCGCTGCGGCAGCTTCTCGTTGGTGCCGGCGCGCGAGCTGATGCTGGTGCCGCAGAACTCCACGCCCAACGCGCGGCTGTCGGCATGCCCATAGTCGGCCTTCACGTGGCCCACCCAGTTCTGGTGGATGTCGCCACCCAGGATCACGGGGTTGGCGGTGCCGTGGCGTTGCAGCGCGGCCAGCATCCGGCCGCGCGCGGCGGGATAGCCGTCCCATCCGTCGTTGGCCAGCAGTTCGCGCTTGCCCGGCGCGAAATCGCGCCGGCCGAACAGGGTCTGCTGGCCGATCACGTTCCAGGTGGCGCCGCGCTCGGCCAGGCGCGCGTCGATCCAGCGCTCCTGTGCCGCGCCCAGCAGCGTTCGCGCCGGGTCGTTCCATTCAGGGCATTGCGCCGTGTCCACCACACCCGCGCCGAAGCGCCCCCCCGGCGTGCATGCCTGCGGATCGCGGTACTGGCGGTCGTCCAGCAGATGCAGCGCCGCGAGCGTTCCGAAGCGCACGCTCGCGTACAGCCGCAATTCGGCACCGCTGGCCAACCCGGCGATGGCGCGCGTGAGCACGGACGCGCGCAACGGCAGGTGCTCGTAGTAGGCCTGGTAGGCGGCAATGCGGCGGGCGGCGTAGTCGGCGCCCGCGGGGCCGCTGTTGCCGGGCGTGCGGCCCGCCTGGTCGTTCTGCACCTCGTGGTCGTCCCAGGTGACGAGCCACGGGCACGCCGCGTGCATCGCCTGCAGGTGCGGATCGCTGCGGTAGAGCGCGTGGCGGGCGCGGTAGTCGTCGAGCGTGACGGTCCAGCCGCCGCGCACCTTGCGCACCGCATCGCTCGCGCCGGGGTATTCATAGATGTAGTCCCCCAGGAACAGCACCGCGTCGGGCTCATCGGTCCGCAGGTGGCGCCAGGCGCCGTAGTGGCCGTGCTCCCAGCGCTGGCACGAGGCATAGGCCAGCCGCAGCCGGGTCGCCGCCGCACCCGGCGCGGGGAAGGTGCGCGTGCGGCCGGTGGCGCTCACCGCGCCGGCCGTCATGAAGCGGTAGAAGTACCAGCGGTCACTGGCCAGCCCCTCGGCTTCCACGTGGACGGCGTGCGCCAGCTCGGGCAGGGCCTGCGCCTGGCCGTGGCGCACGATGCGGTGGAAGGCCTCGTCGTCGGCGATCTCCCAGCGCACGGTGACCGGACCGGCCACAAGCGGCCGTCCGCCATCGACGAGGCGCGTCCACAACACCACGCTGTCATGCGTGGGTGAACCGCTGGCCACCCCCAGGGCGAACGGCTGGGCAGGCAGGCGCGCGGCCGCCCAGGCACTGCGCGGCAGCCACAGCGCGGTGGCGCTGGCGCAGGCCAGTTGCAGCAAATGTCGGCGATCGATGGGCATGGGTTGCGGTTTATAACGCGCAGCCCCGGCTGGGCGAGGACATCGGCGCGTGGCTATAGTCGGCAGCGCTTTCCCCGCTCCCTCTTCCTGCCGATGTCCTCGATGACTTCCCCTTCGCCCGCTCCGTGGCGCATTGCCGCCGCTGGCGCACTGGCGCTGGCCACGGCCATGGGCATCGGCCGCTTCGCCTTCACGCCCATTCTTCCGATGATGTTGCAGGGTGGCCTGCTCGACCTGGCCGGCGCGAGCTGGCTGGCGTCGGCCAACTACGTGGGTTATCTCGTCGGCGCGCTGCTGTGCACGCTGCAGCCCTGGCAGTGGCGGCGTCCTGGCGGCGCAGCGCCCTTGGCCATGACGCGCCCCACGAAGCTGCTGCGTGCAGGGCTGGTGGCGACCTGCCTGCTCACACTGGCGATGTCGCTGCACCTGCCCGCCGCCTGGCCCGCACTGCGCTTCGCCTCGGGCGTGGCCAGTGCCTTCGTGTTCGTCTACACCTCGGGCTGGTGTTCGGCGCAACTGGCCCGCCTGGGCGTGCCCAACATGGCAGCGCTGATCTTCGTCGGACCGGGCTCGGGCATCGTGGTGAGTGGCGTGATCGCCAGCGGCCTGCTGGCCTGGCACTGGCCCGCTTGGTCGGGCTGGGTGGTGTTCGGCGTATTGGCCGTGGTGCTGACCGCCCTGGTCTGGCCAGTGTTCTCGGCGCAGGACGGCGCGCCAGCGCTAACCGCATCGCCGTCGGCCTCACAGGTGGCAACCCCGCCCGCCGCGCACGGGCGCACCGAAATCGGCGTGCTGGCCTTGGCCTACGGACTGGCCGGCTTCGGCTACATCGTCACCGCCACCTTCCTGCCCGTCATCGCGCGCCAGGCCCTGCCCGGCTCGCCGTGGCTGGACCTGTTCTGGCCGGTGTTCGGCGCGGGCGTGGTCATCGGCGCGCTGACGGCCTCGCGCCCCCTCTTCCGGGGCGACATGCGCGTGCTGCTGGCCGGCTGCTATTTCATGCAGGCTGCAGGCATTGCGGCCAGCCTGTTCTGGCCCACCCTGGCGGGCTTCGCGCTCGGCAGCCTGCTGCTGGGCCTGCCGTTCACGGTGATCACGTTCTTCGCGCTGGTGGAGGTGCGGCGCATCCGTCCGCAATCGGCGGCTGCGACCATGGGGCTGCTGACCGCGCTGTACGGCATCGGCCAGATCGCCGGTCCGCCGATGACGGCCGCGCTGCTGGCGCGCAGCCCCACGCCCGCCATTGGCTTCGACTGGGCCCTGGGCATCGCAGCCGCGTCGCTGGTGCTGGGTTCATTGATGTACCTTTGCATGGCACGCCTCTGGCCGATGGCAGCGCCCGAGCGCTGACCGCGCATCGTCACGCCTTGGCCTTGCCGGGGCCCCACGCGAGCGCCGCGTCGGGGGCAGCGGGCTTCATGTAGCCGGCGGGCACGGGCCGACAGCTCTGGAAAACATCTGTTCAAGTGGTCACCAGCGGTGGCGATGTGTGATGAAGGCTCCACCTTCGCCCACACGCTCGCCCTGGTTTTGTGGCGTCCACCCCGGAGCCTTGCGCTTGCGTCCTCCTCCCGCTGCTCGCTTCTGTACCTGGTTCACCGCTCGAACCAGCAAGCGTTAAAATTCAACGAACTATTCGTCGAACTATTCAATCCGATGACCGTTGATCCTGCTCGGCGCCGTAGCGATCTTGAGCGACTGCTGCGGCATGAGCCGCTATCGGCGCGGCAACTGATGCAGGCGATGGGGGTATCGCAGCCTACGCTGTCGAGGGTGATCCGGACAGCGCCTGACCACTTCACAGCATTTCGCGTCAGCGGCGAGCGCACCCCGAAGTACGGTCTGCTGCGGGTCCTGCCTGGAGGACTGAATGCGAGGCAAACGATCTACCGGGTGACCGCGGCGGGCGCGATGGCGCCGTACGCCGATGTTGAGTTTCTCAGCGGTGGTGGCACGGTCGAACATGCACGCGTGGGCAAACCCTCGACGCGGCTATACGCGGGCTTGCCCCCATACATGCTGTTCGCCTCGCCCTCCGGCTTCCTGGGGCGGCAAGTTGCGCATGCGGCTGCGCAAGAAATGCCATTGCCCGAAAGCCTCAAGGACTGGGGTGATGAGCACAAGATCGCTTACCTGTTCTCTCGCGGACTCAACCTCCCGGGTAACCTGATCTACGGCGGCCTGTCGCTTCAGAAGGAGATGGAGCTTGGGGTGGAGGACGCACCCGTTCCGGACCAACTGGAGCACTATGTCGCTATGGCTAGCCAGTTGCGGGAAGCCTCATACGGATCCAGCGCTGGCGGCGAGCAGCCCAAGTTCCTGAGCCTCTCCCCGGATGTGGGGCATGTGATCGTGAAATTCGCGAAGCGGGGCAGCCGCATGGGCGATTTGCTGCCGCTTGAACATCTCGCGCTTCGTGCGTTGGAGCGAGTGGATGTCGCCACTTCCGCTACTCGGTTGTTATTGGCGCAGGACTATGTGTTTCTGGAGGTCCAGCGGTTCGACCGCGTCGGGCGCTCCGGGCGCGTGGGCATGCTCTCGGCAGGTGCGGTGGACGACGAATTTTTTGGCAGTCGAGACACGTGGCCGGAGTTTGCCGCGCGATGCGAGAAGGCGAAGTACCTGAGCGCTAACGATGCACGACGCATTGACGTGATGGCAGCTTTTAGCGAACTGATTGGAAATTCGGATCGTCATTTTGAAAACCTCTCTCTGCTCATCGACGACGATGGCGAGTACCTCGGGGTGGCACCTGCGTACGACATATTGCCAATGCGCTATGCATCAATCGGGGGTGGCATTGATCCTGACCTGCTCCCTATAGAGCCCAAGATCGGGAGCATTGGGGCACGTCCGGAAGTGTGGGCACGTGCGGCGGAAGCAGCGCAGTGGTTCTGGACGGAAGTCGAGCGTGGCGACGCCGATGGCACCGTGGCGCAGGAGTTCCGCGTGCTGGCCTCCACCAACCGCGCTGTGGCAGCGGAATTTGTCCGGCCGCTGCTTCCCGCGTGAGAGAGAAAGAGCTCCAGCTGCGGCCGCCGGGAGCGCAAAAAGTTGACGAATCGATGAAGCACCGCGACGTCTAGCCTTGCCAGACCCCGTACCCCTGCTCGCGCAGCGCGATGCCGAGCTCGACTTCCATCTCGCGGGCGGCTTCGTAGGGCATGGGGTTGTAGACCGCGTAGAGCGAAGGCAGCAATCGCAGACCGTGGTCTCGCACGTAGCGGCTGGCCTGGATGCCGGCCTTGTGCTTGTCGAAGCGCACGTCGGGGTCGAGCCCCGTCATGCCCACGTAGACGAAGGGCTTGCCGAGTTGGTAGTCGGGATTGGCGCGGCGAAAGCGCGGCAGGTTCCACACGCGGTCGGCGAGCTCGACCACGTACACGTGATAGTGATGCCCGCGCGGCCGGCGGGCGGGCCGCGGGGCTGCATCGGGCTTCGCCATGCAGCGATTATTGGGCGCGCCGACAATACGCGCCATGGCCCCGACAACGACTCACGACATCCCGCCACACGCTCCCCCTCCCCCGCTCTCGCGCGGCCCCTGGGCCATGCTGCTGGCGCTGTGCCTGGGCTTCATGCTGAGCCAGGCCTTCCGCACGCTGGCGGCCATGATGGCGCCCCCGCTGGCGGCCGACCTGCAGCTGTCGCCGGCCCAGCTGGGGCTGTTCGCCGCCACGTTCCATTTCGCCTTCGGTGCCATGCAGGTCTTCATGGGCGTGGGCATCGACCTGCACGGCGTGCGCCGCACGGTGCTGGCGGCCTTTCCGCTCACGGTGGCAGGCGCGCTGCTGTCGGCCGCAGCGCCGGGCTTCGCGGGACTGATCGCCGGGCAGGCGTTGATCGGCATCGGCTGCGCGCCGGCGTTCCTGGTGTGCACGGTGTTCATCGCGCGCAGCTTTCCGGCGCAGCGATTCGCAGCGGTCTCGGGCACGGTGATGAGCCTGGGCGGGCTGGGCATGCTGCTCACGGGCACGCCGCTCGCCTGGCTGGTGGCGCAGACGTCATGGCGCGCGGGCTTCGTCGCATTGGCCGTGGCCTCGCTGCTGGCGTGGCTGGCCATGTGGATGCTGGTGCGCCATTCGCCGGCGGTGGAAGCCACGCCTGGCGATGCGCCGCGCGAAACGCTGCCCCAGGCGATGCATCGCTTCGGCCAATTGATGTTGATGCCCCACACGCTGGGTATCGCGCTGCTGGCCTCAGTCACCTACGCGTCGTTCATCGCGCTGCGCGGCCTGTGGCTGGGGCCCATGCTGACCGAGCAGTATGGCATGTCGCTGGTGAACAGCGGCAACGTGGCGCTGGCCGTGTCGCTGATCAGCCTGCTCACGCCGCCGCTGTTCGGCCGCCTGCGCCTGGTGGGCCAGGCCCGCCGCCGCTGGCTGGTGGCGTTCACGCTCGCACTGGCCGGACTGTTCGCGGCACTGGCCCTGCTCCACTCTCTGCTGGCCACCATCGTCATCACGCTGGCGGTGAGCCTGCTCAGCGGCTACATCGTGCTGCAGTACGCCGATGTGCGGGCGTCGTATCCCGATGCGTTCACGGGCCGCGCGCTTGCAGTGTTCACCATGGCCATGTTCCTGGGCATTGCGCTGATGCAGTGGATCACCGGCCTGGCAGCCTCGGCCGCCCATGCTGCGGGGCTCGATCCATATACCGCGGTTCATCTCACCATCGCGCTGCTGCTGGCGATCGGCGCCATCGGCTTTCGCCTGCTGCCTTCGGCGGTGGCCGAGCGCTGACTGGCAGCGCGCCGTTCAAAAGCAGTTGACTGCGCCAGCAGGCGATGTGGTGCAGGTGCCGCGCGGGCCGGTCATGGGACCGCCCGGCGCGCCGTTGAGGCGCGCGCCTGTGTTGTCCCAGCAGCCGCCGGAATCGCAAACCGTGGTGAACGTCGGCCGTTGTGTTTCCACAGGCGGAGGCAGCGCCGAGGGCGTGGCCGCCGCCCGCTCAGGCGTGGGGCCGACCTGACCGACCAGCGGCACTGCGGCGGCGGGCGGGCCTGCAGCACGCCGGCCGGCTGCGGAATCCGGCTCGCGCCCGAAGCATCGCTGGGCCACGAGGCCGCGCGAACGCTCGATCTGCACTTTGAGCATCACCTGCTCGTCGGGCTGTGATGGCTGCGGACGGGCCAGCGCGTCTTCCAGATCGCGGCGGGCCCCTTCGCAAGGCGGCGCATCGAGAGCGGGCTGCGCATGCGCCTGCGGCCACGGCGCGCGGTCCACCAGGGTCGACAGCAGCGCTGCGATGGCGCAGCCGGCCAACAGCACGCGGGGACTGACACGGCGCACGGTATGCGGCTCGGGCGGATGAAGATGATCGAGCGGGCGGCGATCAGGCGACATGTGCAGACCTCGTGCAGTCAACCCGCCAGCCTTCAGGACAGCGGCTGCGGTGCGTGCTGCACCTCGCCCGGCAAGGGCGGCGTGTGCACCGGCGGCAGCGGCTCGGGCGGCGGTACGTTGGGATCGGTAGCCATGCGCCCAGTGTCAGATGCGCCGCCTGCGCCCTCTGTAGGACGGCCGCGTCAGCGACTGCGGGCCGTCGTCGCGCCCGCTGTCAGCCACTGATCCTGACGGAAAGCGGCGCCACAGGTGCCTCGAATACCGCACGCCAGGTCTGCCCCGGCTGCACCGCCCAGGCGGCCGTCCAGGTACCCGTGGTGATGACGTCGCCCGCCGCCAGTTGCGGCGCGCCCGGCAGGTCGGCCAGCAGGCTTTGCAGGGCCTGCAGCGACGACAGGGGCCCGTCGAGCACGGCCGCGCCCGATCCGCGTTCGGCCACATCGTCGTCGCGGTACAGCGCCAGGCCCGTGGCCGACAGGCGCTGGTCGAACTCGCGGCCGCTGGCGGCCAGCGCCCGGGCCGGCACGCGCGTACCCACCAGCAGGTGGGCATGGGCACCGCCACCGGCCAGCGCCTCGGGCACGTTGAAGACCCAGCCCGCGTGGCGCGCGCACACCAGCTCGAAGCCCGGGGCCACCCAGTCGAGGCACTCGAACAGTTGCTCGACGGTGGCGCCGTCCGGCGGCGTGGCGGCCAGTCTCACGACCAGCTCGGGTTCGACGCGCGGCTCGGCCAGCCCGGTGATCGACAGCGTGCCTTCGGCCGCCTGCGCCTCGGGCAGCAGCGTGAGCGTGCTGTCCCACACCGTGCCCCACATGGGCGCGTCAACGCCCAGCTTCGGCCAGGTCGCGCGGTTGGTGAAGCCGACTTTGTAGCCGCGCGGGCGGTCGCCGCCAGCGGCGCGGCGCTCGCGCGACACCAGCGCCTGTTGGTAGGCTGCGCGGATGTCGGCGTGGGGAACGAGGGGAGTCGGTGGGGTGGGTGCGGCGGTCATGCCCGAGCTTAACGCGGGCACTGCGCCGTTTACCTGTTCAGCGCAGATGCGCGCGCACCCAGCGCGCGATATCGGCCGCCCCCATGGCGCCGGCCTGGCGCGCAATCTCGCGGTTGCCATGGAACAGCGCCAGCGTGGGAATGCTGCGGATGGCGAACCGCTGGCCCAACGCCGGCAGCGCCTCGGTATCGACCTTGGCCAGCCGCAGCCGCGGTTCCAGGTCGCGCGCGGCCTGCTCGAAGGCCGTTGCCATGGCACGGCACGGTCCGCACCATGGCGCCCAGAAGTCCACCAGTACCGGAATGTGGCTGCGGGCGATGTGGCGGTCGAACACCTCCACCGTCTCCAGCGCGAGCGGTCGGCCCTCGAAAAGCGCCCGCCGGCAGTTGCCACACACGGCCGCCGACGCGTCGGCGCCAGGCGCCAGCAACGCTGCCGCCACGCGGTTGGTGGTGTGGCAATGCGGGCACACCACGTTGAGGGGCGGCGCGGCCGCAGCGGCGGTCATATGCCAGCGGGATTCAGGCAGCCGTCCCGGCATCACCCGGCGTACCGGCGCGAAAGGCCTCGCCGCGGATGCGCTCGATCAGGTCGTGCGCGCGCACCTCGGCGTCCACTGCGGCTTCCAGCGGCGAACGGCACAAGCCGGCCTCGGCGTAGTGCAGGTTTTCGTAGAGCTCGCGCGTTGCGGGCAACTGGGCCAGCACGTCGTCCAGCGACACGTCGGCCGGCAACGCCTGCAGCATGTCGGCCAGCCGCCCGGCCACCTGCCGGTATTGCGACGGATCGACGTGGCCGGCACTGCGGTCCATGCGCTCGAACAGCTGCGCAACCAGGGCCAGATTGGTCAGGGTGGTGGGTTCGGTGGTTTTCATGATGACCCGCACTTGGGGACTGCGCGGGCCAATGCAAGCCCCGCGCCGTACACCTGGCGGGCAAGCCCGGTGGCCTGCATGGTTGCCCGGCTCTGGCTATGCTGACGGCCATGTTTCCGCTTTCCGTCCTCGACCTCTCCCCCATCATCGAAGGCGGCGACGCCGGCCTGTCGCTGCGCAATACGCTCGACCTGGCGCGCCATGCCGAGCGGCTGGGCTACACGCGCTACTGGTTGGCCGAACATCACGGCATGCCCGGCATCGCGAGCGCGGCCACGTCGGTGGTGATCGGCCATGTGGCCGCCGGCACGTCCACCATCCGCGTCGGCGCGGGCGGCATCATGCTGCCCAACCATTCGCCGCTGGTGATCGCCGAGCAGTTCGGCACGCTGGAGGCGCTGTACCCCGGCCGCATCGACCTGGGCCTGGGCCGCGCGCCCGGCTCCGACCAGGCGACCGCGCGCGCGATGCGGCGCAACCTTTCCTCCGACCCCGACGAGTTCCCGCGCGACGTGATGGAGCTGATGGACTTCATGTCCGACCACCCGCAGCAGCGCGTGCTGGCCGTACCGGGCATCGGCGCCAAGGTGCCGGTGTGGATACTCGGCTCGAGCCTCTTCGGCGCGCAGTTGGCGGCGCATCTGGGCCTGCCGTTCGCCTTTGCCTCGCATTTCGCGCCGGCGCAGATGATGGACGCGATCGAGATCTACCGTGCGCGCTTCAAGCCATCGGAACATCTGGCCGCCCCTCACGTCATGCTGGGCTACAACGTGTTCGCCTCCGATACCGATGAGGAGGCGGCGGTGCTCGCCACGTCGCAGCAGCAGTCCTTCGTCAACCTGCGCACCGGCCGCCCCGGCCGTCTGCCGCCGCCCCGGCCCGGCTACTACGAAGACGCCGATCCGGCCGCGCGCGCCCTGCTCGATGGCGTGCTCGCCTGCACCGCCATCGGCGCGCCCTCCACGGTGCTGGCGAAGATGCGTGCCTTCATCGAACGCACCGGCGCCGACGAACTCATGATCACCAGCCCGATGTACGACCACGCGAAGCGGCTGCGCTCGTACGAGCTGACGGCCGGCGTGCAGCGCCAGTTGCCGGTGCCCGCGCCGGCATCAGCCGCCTGAAAGCGCCGCCAGATCGAGCGTATACGAGCGCCCGATCCACATCTGGCTGTCGCGGTGGTCGCGCAGTTCGTCGCCGGTGTTGGGATGCACGAACACATCGAGCGCGCCATGGTTGAGCGCGAGCCAGCCCGTCACCGCCGCGAAGTCCTGCGGCGCGATGGCCAGCTGGTAGCTCCACATCGGATGCGGCCCCACGGGTTTTTCGTGGAAGCGGCCCATCTGCACGCGCGGGGCGATGTCGGCGTCGGCCAGGATCGCTTCGCGCAATTGCCACGCCTGGTCCCGGCTGGCCGCATCGAAGTACACGTGCGCATGCCAGCTGTCGATGGATTGGGCTGTCTTCATCGGATTTCTTCCCTTGTGCCTGCGTGCGGCCCTGCTCAGCGCAGGCGCACCATCTGGTCGTGTTCACCATCGCGCACCTCGAGAAGGTGCTCGTAGGCCCGGAGCATCGCGCGGTAGCTTTCGTGCGAGTGATCGAGCGGGCTGAATGTGGGGTCCATGCGCTTCATCATCTGGCCCACCGCACCCTTGCGCACCCAGACATCGCCCTGCTTCTGCGCCAGCAGCACGATCGCCTTGCGCAGCAGCTCCGCCACGGCATCCACGGGCTGCGGTTCGGCCTGGGCCTGCAC
>JAGOCV010000376.1 GCA_017998575.1 Burkholderiaceae bacterium | reverse complement strand
ACCACCATCAGGTAGCGCGTGAGGGCGGCGTGCTCCAGCGCCCAGCGCGAGAGGTTGAAGCTCTTGCGCGGCTCGCGCGGCTCGTTGGCACTCATGTGCGGCCTTCGGGATCAGCGCGCCGTGGCCGAGGCGGCCGCGGCAGGGACCGCAGCTGCCTGCGCACCGGGCGCGAGGCGACCGCCGTCGGTCTGCGCCGCCGTGGGCGCGGCCGGCGTGCGCGGCTGGTAGAGCGAGACTTTCTGCCCCGGCGAGAGCACGTGCACGCCCGCCACCACCACCTGCGCGCCCGGTTGCAGGCCCGAGGCGATGACGGCCTCGTTGCCGTCCGCCGTGGCCACCTGCACCACCTGCGACTTCACGGTCATGCTGGCGCTGTCGAGCACCCATACCGCCGTCTGCTGGCCTTCCTGGCGCAGCGCGCTGGTGGGCAGCCGCAGCACCGGCGTGCCGGCGTGCGAGAGCGCCTTGGGCAACACGCGCACCGTGCTGCCCAGCGGCGGCGCCTGATCGCCGTCCACGCCCTCCAGCGACACTTTCACCGCGAAGGTGCGCGTGGCCGCGTCGGCCGCGGCGGCCACTTCGCGCACACGGCCGCTCATCTGGCGCTCGTGCGTCCAGGTGCGCACCTCCACCGGCGAGCCGACCGCCATCTGCGTCACCTGGTCTTCAGGCACAGAGAACACCACGTCACGGGCGCCGTCGCGCGCCAGCCGCAGTACCGGCGTGCCGGCCGAGACGACCTGGCCCACTTCGGCCTCCACCGCCGTGATCACGCCTGCGGCATCGGCCACCAGCGTGGCATAGCCGGCCTGATTGCCCTGGCTGCGCTGCTGGGCCTGCGCCTGTTCGAGCTGGGCCTGCGCCGCGCGCAGCGTGCTTTCGCGGCGCTCCAGTTCGGCCCCGCTGATGAAGCCCTGGTCCTTGAGGGCCGAGAAGCGTTTGAGATCGGCCGCCGCCAGATCGCGGTTGGTCTGCGCCGCCGCCAGTTGCGCCGAGGCCGCCTCGGCCGCCAGGCGATAGTCCTGCGCGTCGAGCTGCGCCAGCACCTGGCCGGCGCGCACGCGCTGCCCCATCTCGGCCGGCCGCGCCACGATCTTCCCCGCCACGCGGAAACCCAGCCGCGATTCGACCCGCGCGCGCACTTCGCCCGAGAACTCGGGCGAAGAGCCGTAGGCCGAGGCGCCGACGGTCATCACCTTCACGGCGCGCACCGGCTCTTCGGGCGGCGGCGACTTGGAACAGCCGGCGATGCCCACCAGCAACACAATCGCAGCCCAGCGGGGCAGCGGACGGAACGGATTGGGCATGGCTCCCTCTCGGAACGGCGCGCGTTAGTTAATGACTGATCGGTTATTAATCTAGGCGATGGCGCATGGGAGTGTCAAGCGACAATCGCGCGCTGCGCCATGCACCAAGCCCCCGCCCCGCTCCCGCCCGCCCCGCCGTCGATGGCGCTGCTGCGCGGCGTGTCCCGCTCGTTCTACCTCTCGATGCGCGTGCTGCCCGCCCCGCTGCGCACGCCTGTCGCCACCGCCTACCTGCTGGCGCGCGCCACCGACACCGTGGCCGACACGGCTGCCGTGCCCGTGCCCGAGCGGCAGGCCCACCTGGCCGCGCTGGCTTCGGCCATCGACGGCGGCGCGCCGGCCGGTGCGGCCTGCCAGCAACTGGCAGCCACCTTCGCGCCGAAGCAACATGACGCGGCCGAGCAGCGCCTCATCCTCGCGCTGCCCGCCTGCCTGGCGGCGCTGGGCGCGTTGCCCGCCGAAGACCAGGCCGACGTGCGCGGCGTGCTGCAAGCCATCGTGCGCGGCCAGGCGCTGGATCTCGCACGCTTTGCCGCGGGCACGGCCACGGCGCCCGCCGCACTGGCCAGCCGCGCCGAACTCGACGACTACACCTGGCTCGTCGCCGGCTGTGTGGGCGAGTTCTGGACCCGGCTGGGCCTGCGCCACCTGCCCGGCTACGCCGAACTGCCGGCCGACCGCATGCTGGCCCTGGGCCGCCGCTACGGCATGGGCCTGCAGCTGGTGAACATCGTGCGCGACGCAGGCGAAGACCTGGCCGCCGGCCGCTGCTACCTGCCCGCCGACGCGCTGGCCACGCTGGGCCTGTCGCCCGCCGGCGTGGCGGCGCGGCCCGACGCGGCCCTGCCGCTGCTGGACAGCCTGCGCGCCGATGCCCGCAGCGCATTGCACGACGGACTGGCCTACGCGCTGGCCGTGAACCACCGGCGCGCCCGCGCCGCCGCCGCCCTGCCCGCGCTCATCGGCCTGCGCACGCTGGACCGGCTCGACGCCGCCGGCGCATCGGCATTGCGACAGCGCGTGAAGGTGCCGCGCGCCGAGGTGCGCGCGCTGGTGCTGGGGCTCGCGCTGGGCGCGGCCTCGCGCGCAACGCTGCGCCGGCTGGCCGGGCCGCATGCAGCGGCGATGGGACAATCGCCCCCATGACCACGCCCGAGCAGTACGTCCAGGAAAAGGCCGCCGCGTCCGGCAGCAGCTTCTATTACGCCTTCCTCTTCCTGCCCCGGCCGCGCCGCGCCGCGATCACTGCCTTCTATGCCTTCTGCCGCGAGGTGGACGACGTGGTCGACGAAGTCTCCGACCCGGGCGTGGCCCGCACCAAGCTGGCCTGGTGGCGCGGCGAGGTGGCGCGTGCGTTCGCGGGCCAGCCCTCGCACCCGGTGATGCTGGCGCTGATGCCGCACGTGCCGCACTACGGCCTGAAGGCCTCGCAACTCGAAGCCGTCATCGAAGGCTGCGAGATGGACCTGGAGCAGACCCGCTACCTCGACTTCCCCGGCCTGCGCCGCTACTGCCACCTGGTGGCGGGCGTGGTGGGCGAAGTGGCGGCCCTCATCTTCGGCCAGACCGACCCGAAGACGACCGAATACGCGCACAAGCTGGGCCTCGCGTTCCAGCTCACCAACATCATCCGCGACGTGGGCGAAGACGCGATGCGCGGGCGCATCTACCTGCCGGTGAACGAGCTGCAGCAGTTCGACGTCAAGGCCCACGAGATTCTCAACCGCGTGCATTCCGAGCGCTTCGTCGCCCTGATGAAGTTCCAGGCCGATCGCGCCCACACTTGCTACGACGAGGCCCTGGCCCTGCTGCCTGCAGCCGACCGCCGCGCACAGAAACCCGGCCTGATGATGGCCAGCATCTACCGCACGCTGCTGCGCGAGATCGAGCGCGACAACTTCCAGGTGCTCGACCGCCGCGTGTCGCTCACGCCGCTGCGCAAGTTCTGGCTGGCGTGGAAAGTGCAGGCGCTGGGCCGGATGAGCTGATGGCTCACCCCGACA
>JAGOCV010000094.1 GCA_017998575.1 Burkholderiaceae bacterium | reverse complement strand
AGACCACACCGTGCTGCGCGCGCTGGCCGTCGGCGGCGACTATGTCACTCGCGAAGCGATCGTGAAGGCCCTGGGCGAGGACTGGCTGTCGTATGACCAGCGGCGGCTGGATACGCAGATGCGGCGTCTGCGTCGCAAAGTCGAAGAGGCGTGCGGGCTGAGGCTACCCATCACGACGTTGCGAGGCGTGGGCTTCCGGTTTCACGCGCCAATCGACGTGCAGTCGTAGACAAAAACGCCGGGCGCAGCGGCATGCGCTCAGGCTTGCTCAGACAGTAACAAGAGGTTCCTTGTTAATTTCTGCGCCCACATGCACCGGCTCTTTCTCGTTCTTGGCCTGGCTCTTCACGGGCTCTTTTCTTCGGCAGCTTGGGCGCAAGGCAATGCGCCCGCCACAGTGACGGCTCCTGCCGCACCGGCCACACCGGTGCCCCCCGCCGTTGCACCTGCCCCGCAGGCTCATCCGCTGGCGATGAACGTTGCGCGCATCGGCGCTTTCGCCTGCGTCGAGCGAGCGAACCAGATCGCCAACTTCCTGGATGCCGGTCAGGCCGCGCAGGTCATCGTTCCCGCGCCTGAAAACAATGCCAATCAACGGTTGCTGATCTCGTCGATGGTGATTCCGGCCGGCAAAACCACCGCCGTTGCCAGCGTGGCCCTGGCGCCTTCGCAAGCCAACGGATGCGGCGGCAGCTACCGGGTGCTGAGCTATTCACCGCTGCCGTGCCGCCAGGCCATCGAGAAGAACCACCCGACGCTGAGGTTCGCGAAGCTCGATGGCTCCGACGTGCAACTGGCCGTGGCCAGCCGCAGCCTCTGGATTCTGGCCATGCCTGCAGGCACGGGCTGCGTGTTCGACAAAGAAGAAATCGTTCAATAAGGGGATATCGATGAAAGCAACTTTCAAACGCACGCAACTGGGCATGGCCATGCTGGTGGGCCTGACGACGCTGGCTGCGCATCAGCAGGCCCTGTCCGCCGATTGGGCGATCGCCTGCAACATCACCAATCCGGGTGGCGCAGGCGTCGTGGGCGGCGCATGCGACTACGCCAGCGCCACGGCCGGCAACTTCGACATCAACGGCGCCATGTCGGTCGACGGCACGAGTACCCTCAACGGCGTCAACAACTCCGGCACCCTGACGCAGACGGGCACCACCAACATCCGGGGCGCGACCAACATCAACACGATGGGGAACGCTTCCACCAACATCGGCAACGCCGGCTCGGCCAGCAGCATCGCGGGCTCCACCGTCGGTGTCACGGGCACCAGCACATCGGGCGCCCAGGCCGCCGTGCGCATCGACGGCACGGTGTCGGGCACCAACAGCTCGAACACCGGCGTGCTGATCACGGGCGACGGCCGCAATGGCGCGGTATACGACAACACCTCGGGCACGACGCCGGGCTGGGCCGACGTGTACATCAGCTCCAACAGCGGCACGGCGGGCATCAAGGTCACCGACTACGGCGTGCAGATCATCTCGCCCCCGGTGACGGGCAATCAGGTGGCGACGAACGACTTCGGCAATTCCACGGGCACGGGCACGATCAACAACAACATCGGCAGCGGCGGCAGCACCGGCGGCGCCGTCAACAACACCATCGGCCAGGGCAGCAGCGGTAGCGGCACGGTCACCAACGTCATCGGTGCCGGGGGCGCCGCCGGCAGCGTCACGTCGAACACGTTCGGCAGCGCGAGCGCAGGCGGCGGCACGGTTCTCAACCAGATCGGCACCGGCAATGGCGCGTCGACCAACAACATCGGAAACACCAATTCCGGCACCACGGTGACGACGACAGCGGGCAACAGCTCGATGTCGATGTCGCAGAACAACCTGTCGATGTCGGTGGCGGGCAGCAGCTCGATCAACATGACGCAGACCTCGGCCAGCATCGGCACGGCCGGCGGAGGCAGCTACAGCTCGTACACCACGCCCTATGTGATCGGCAGTTCGGGGCCGGCGCTGGTCAATGGCGATGCGGCCAGCCGGGCCAATCTCAACGGCTATGAGTACGTGAACCGCCTGCAGGGCGACACACTTGTCGACGGCAACATGTACATCAGCGGTCGCCTGGTCTACTCGTCCAGCACCTCGGCTACCACGCAGGTGACGTCCGGCGACTCGGTGCTGAGCGGCGCCAGCCAGCAGACCACGGGCCAGATGTCGATTGCCAACATCGGCACCAGTGGCGCCGTGACGGATGCCAACGGAAAACTCTCCACCGGCGTGGTCACGCAAAGCACGGCCTCGCTCACCTTGACCAACGGCCTGGGTAACACCCATGGTCTGGTGGTCAACGAATCGCAGGCGGTCCTCTCGGGCGGCGCCAACTCCACCAGCCTGATCCTCAGCGACGACGGCGCGCGCTTCAGCAACGCATCCAATGGCGCGCCGGTCAAGGTGACGGGGGTGGCCAACGGCACCAGCGACTTCGATGCCGTCAACTTCCGTCAACTGCGGGACGTGGCACGCGGCGTTGCGAGCACGGTCGCCATGGGCAACATCCCGGCCATCGATCCGTCGAAGAACTTCGGGTTCGGCGTCGGCCTTGGCAACTTCCAGGGGCAGACCGCCATCGCGATGGGCTTTTCCGGTCGCCCGGCGCCCAACGTGATCGGCAAGATTTCGTTGGGCACGGTCACCGGAACCCAGCGCACGACCACCATTGGCGCAGGTCTTGGCTACTCCTGGTGAGTCACGCTCGGATGTGCGGCGTTCCGAGGGCGCGCCCAGGCATCATCGACACCCCTCGGGTGTTAAACTGACGTGGCTGGACGTTCAATAGATCGTCGTTCTCCAGGTTTTACTTTCTTCCTCCGGCGGATTCGCGACACGATCCGCCGCGTCGTTGTCTGATTCCTCTCGATGTTCTCTGGCGTTGTGCACCGCACGGCATGTTGCCGCGCGGTCTCTTCCTCGATGGAGACATTCATGGAAAACAAACTCTACGTGGGCAACCTGCCCTACTCCGTCACCAACGCCACGCTGCAAAGCAACTTCGGCGAGTTCGGTGAAGTCAATTCGGCCAAGGTGATGATGGACCGCGACACCGGCCAGTCCAAGGGCTTCGGTTTCGTGGAGATGGCGTCGGCCGAAGACGCGCAGGCCGCGATCAAGGGGCTCAACGGCATGTCGGTGGAAGGGCGTTCGATCGTCGTGAACCTGGCCCGTCCCCGCGAAGGCGGCCGCAGTGCTGGCGGCTACGGTGCGGATGGCTTCAAGGCCACGGGACGCGCTGACGTGGGCTATGGCAGTGGCGGCTACGGCGGTGGCCGGTACTGATCTGGCCCGCCCTCAGTAAAGAAAACCGGCTTTCTCTGCCGGTTTTTTTTCGCGCGTGTGGCCGATCCGCCGATCCGGTAGCATGCCTGCCGCCATCGGCCCTCACCGATCGATGCAGCCACCGATGACCGATCCCCTCGCCCTCGAATCCCTCGTCACCACCGAGATGCCTTTCGGCAAGTACAAGGGCACGCTGATCGCCGATCTGCCGGGCAACTATCTCGGCTGGTTTGCGCGCGAGGGCTTTCCGCCCGGCCGGCTGGGCCGGCAGCTGGCGCTGATGTACGAGATCGATCACAACGACCTCAAGCACCTGTTGCAGCCGCTGCGGCAACGCAAGGGCGGGTGAGCCACCCGCGCGAGCGGTATGCATATTCCAGAGGGGTATATCGCCTGCTTTATATTCATTGGCGTCATCCAACCATCGAAGGGGAAAGCATGTCGATCCAGTCCGTCCTGAAAACCACCGCGATCGCATTCGCCATCGTCACCGGCGCACCGGCCTTCTCGCAGGGCAAGCCCATCGATACGGCGGCGTTCGACGCGCTGATCGCGCAGGGCCCGGTGGCTGATGCAGCCACCATCGCGTCGAGCACGTGGGCCACCAGGATCAAGCAGGCCGGCACGCTGCGCCTGGGTGCCACGCAGACGTCGAACCTGTTCTCGCTGCTCAACGAGAAAGACAGCAAGATCCGCGGCTTCGATGCCGGCCTGGCCCAGCTGCTTACGCGCTACATCCTGGGCGATGGCTCCAAGTTCCAGTTCACGCAGGTCACGTCGTCCACGCGCGAGCAGGTGCTGATCAACAACCAGGTGGACATGGTGCTGGCCACCTACTCCATCACGCCCGCGCGCGCCGAGAAGATTTCTTTCGCCGGCCCGTATTACTCGTCGCAGGCCGGCGTGCTGGTCAAGTCGGGCAACACGGCGATCAAGTCGCACAACGATCTGGCGGGCAAGCGCACGGCCACGCAGGCCGGATCGACGGGGCCCGCGATCCTGGCGCAGTTCGCGCCCAAGGCCACGGTGCAGGAATTCCAGACGCACCAGGAAGCGCTGGACGCGCTGCGCCAGGGCCGTGTCGAAGCCTACGTGACCGACTACACGCTGCTGCTGAACGTGCTGAGCCAGGGCACGGGCGATGCGCAACTGGCGGGCTCGCCCTTCGGTCCGCAGGATCCGTACGGCATCGGCCTGCCCAAGGGATCGGACGGCGTGGCCTTTGTCAACGCGTTCCTCAAGAAGGTGCAGGCCGACGGCACCTGGGCCAAGCTGTGGACGGTGGCCATCGGCCAGCGCACGGGCAGCACCGCCGTGCCCACGCCGCCGCCGCTGCCCTGAGCTTGCGGGCCTGATCGCAACTGATCGATGGGCGAGCTGTCGCAGTTGATGACCGAGCACGGGCCTGCCTTCTGGCAGGCCCTTTTGCTCACGTGGAAGCTCACGGCGATCTCGTTCGTGGCGGGCTTCACGCTGGGCACGGGGGTGGCCCTGCTGCGGCTACTGCCGTTGAAGCCGCTGCGTTTCGTGCTCACGCTGCATGTGGAGATCTTCCGCAACATCCCGGGTGTGGCGCTGCTGATCTTCATCGTGTTCGCGCTGCCCGATCTGCAGGTGCTGATCGATTACGAGCCCGCCGTCATCCTCACGCTGGCGCTGATCTGCTCGGCCTTCACGGCCGACTACCTGCGCACCGGCATCAACACCGTGAGCGGCGGCCAGGCCGAGGCCGCGTTGAGCCTGGGCATGACGCCGTTGCGCGTGATCGTCTCCATCGTGCTGCCGCAGGCGCTGCGCGCGGTGGTACAGCCGATGACCTCGCTGCTGATCGCGCTGATGCTGACCACGTCGCTCGCATCGCAGGTGCCGTTTCCGGGGCGTGAGCTGACGGCGCTGGTGGCCAAGATCGCCAACGATTCGGCCGTGGGCATGTCGGCCTTTGCGGTGGCGGCGGCGATGTATGTGGGCTCGGGTCTGCTGATCGGCTGGCTGGGCTCGCTGCTCGAACGCAAGTTGCGGGTGTTGAAATGAGTCGCGCGCTGGAAGACATCCTCTTCGGCGCGCCCAGCCCGCGCGCCCGTGCCCTCACGCGCGCGGCCAGCGGGGCCGTGGCGGCCGCGCTGGTGCTGCTGGCGGCCGTGGTGGTGTGGCAGTTCCACGCGGCGGGCCAGCTGGAGGCGCGGCGCTGGCAGTTCTTTGCCCTGCCCACCACGTGGAGCTTTCTGGCCAAGGGGCTGCTGGGCACGCTGGCCTCCGCCGTGGTGGCGGCCGTCATCGCGCTGGTGTTCGGGCTGGTGCTGATGGCCGGGCGGCTGTCGCCGCTGCGCCTGTTTCGCTGGCCGGCCGTGGCCCTGATCGAGTTCTTGCGCGGCGTGCCCACGCTGCTGCTCATCTACGTGTGCTTTCTGGTGCTGCCTTCGGCGGGCGTGAAGCTCAGCACCTACTGGATGCTGACCCTGCCCGTGGGCCTGAGCTGTGCCGCCGTGCTGGCCGAGGTGTACCGCGCCGGCGTGCTGGCCGTGCCGCGCGGCCAGACGCAGGCGGCACGCAGCCTGGGCATGACGGAAGTGCAGGTGTTCTTCCGCATCGTGTTCCCGCAGGCGCTGCGCTACATCGTGCCGGCCCTCGTCGCGCAACTGGTCATCGTGGTGAAGGACACCACCTTCGGCTACGTGGTCACCTATGGCGAGCTGATGCAGAACGCCAAGGTGCTCATCGCCAACTACAACGCGCTGGTGCCGGTGTACCTGGTGGTGGCGCTGATGTATTGCCTGGTCAACTACGCGATCTCGAAGGCAAGCCAGCGGCTGGCGCGGCCGGCGTATTGAGCACAGCCGCACCGCGCGACACCGGCTACGTCGGCAGCGCCGCCTCGCGGATCGCGGCGGTGCAGGCCGTGGCCAGATCGGCGGCGGAGTACGGCTTGAGCAAGACCCGCGCGCCGGGCGGCAGCACCAGGTCGGCGGCGGGATGCGCGCCGCTGGCGAAGACGAGCGCCAGGCCCGGGCGCAGCGCCAGCGCTTCGCGGGCCAGCTGGGCGCCGTTCATGTCGGGCAGGCCCAGGTCGATGACCATCGCGTCGCAAGTGGCGCCGGCGCGCAGCAGCCGCAAGGCCTTGTCGGCCTTGCCGGCCTCCAGGGCCGTGTGCCCCAGCGCACGGAAGTACTCCGCCGTGGTGGTGCGGATCGATTCCTCGTCTTCGACGATCAGCACGGCATACGGCGCGGGCGTGGATGCCGCCGTGGCGCCTTGTCCGGCGGCCTGCGCCCGCTGGGCTGCGTTGTTGATCACGTGCCGGATGCGCCGCGCCAGCGCCTCGCGGGTGTAGGGCTTGGACAGCAGCTCGACGCCTTCGTCGAGCCGCCCGCCATGGACGATGGAGTTCTCGGTGTAGCCCGAGGTGAACAGCACCGCGATGCCCGGCCGCCGCAGGCGCGCCATCCGCGCGAGCTCGGGGCTGCGCAGCCGACCGGGCATCACCACGTCGGTGAACAGCACGTCCACGGCCGCGCCGCTGTCGATGACGGTGAGCGCGCTGTCGGCATTGCGCGCGCGCAGCACGCGATAGCCCAGGTCGGTGAGCGTGGCCACCGTGGTCTCGCGCACGTCCTCGTCATCCTCCACCACCAGCACGGTCTCGGTGCCACCTTCCACCGGGCCGCCGGCCCAGGCGAGCGGCGCGGCGTCTTCGGCCAGCATCGATCGCGGCAGGTACAGCTTGACCGTGGTGCCTTCGCCCACTTCGCTGTACACCATCACGTGGCCGCCGGACTGCTTGACGAAGCCATACACCATCGACAACCCCAGCCCCGTGCCCTTGCCTTCGGGCTTGGTGCTGAAGAAGGGCTCGAAGGCGCGTTCCATCACCTCGGGCGGCATGCCCGAGCCGGTGTCGGTGACGGCGACCATCACGTACTGGCCGGGCCGCACGTCATCGTGCTGCTTGCAGTAGTCGGCGTCCAGGAAGGCGTTGCCGGCCTCGATGGTGAGCTTGCCGTTGCCCTCCATCGCGTCGCGCGCGTTGATGGCCAGGTTGAGCACCGCGTTCTCCACCTGGCTCGGATCGACCGAGGTGTTCCACAGCCCGCCCGAGATCACGGTCTCCACCTCGATGCTCTCGCCCAGCGTGCGGCGCAGCATCTCTTCCAGCCCGCGGATGAAGCGGCCCACGTTGACCACCTTGGGCTCCAGCGGCTGGCGGCGGCCGAACGACAGCAGTTGCGAGGCCAGCTTGGCGCCGCGCTCCACGCCGCCCAGGGCGCCTTCGACGCGGCGGCGCATGGCGGCGTCGTCTTCCGTCATGCGGGCCAGCAGCTGCAGGTTGGCACTGATGACCTGCAGCGAGTTGTTGAAGTCGTGCGCCACGCCGCCGGTGAGCGCGCCCAGCGCTTCCATCTTCTGGGCGCGCTGCAGGGCGCGCTCGGCGCGGCTGCGTTCTTCGCCTTCCTGCCGCAGGCGCTCCAGCGCCTGCTCCAGCGCCGAGGTGCGCTCTTTCACGTGCGTCTCCAGCGTGGCGTTCAGCTGGCGCAGCGCGTTCTCGGCGTTCTTCTGGTGCGTCACGTCGTAGCCGTCGACGAAGATGCCGGCCACCTGGCCCGCGACGAAGATCGGCTGGTAGATGAGGTGAACGAACCGGTCGACCGGCTCGGCGCCCGGCGAGCGCTGGATGCGCACCGGCAACGCCTCGCCCACGAAGGGCTGGCCGGTGGAATACACCGTGTCGAGCAGTTCGAAATAGCCCTGGCCCGTGACGTCGGGCAGCGCCTCGCGCACCGGCAGGCCCACCAGGTCGCGCGGGCCCACGAGGGTGAGGTAGGCATCGTTGGCGAACTCGAAGACGTGCTCCGGCCCCGACAGAAGCGCCATGAAGCTGGGCGCCTGCTTGAACATGGCGCGCAGCCGGTCGCGCTCTTCCGTGCGCGCGGCCACTTCTTTCAGCGCCGTCCAGCGCGCGGCGATCTGGCCGGCGAACAGCTTGAGGTAGCTGCAGTAGTCGTCATCGAACGGCCTGAACGGATTGAGCCCCACCACCAGCACGCCCAGGGGCCGCTCGCGGTCGGCCTGCGACAGCGCGATCACGGCGGCCTGCCTGGCGGGCAGGTTCCATGCGCCGGTGGGCAGGCCGGCCGCTTCGACGTCCACCGCGAAGATGGTGTTGTCGGCGCGCAGCGTGTCGAGCCGCCAGGCGGCGCGCGCATCCACGGCCGCACCCCCCAGGTTCTCGTGCAGCGCCGTGGCACCACCGGCATCGTCGAGCTGGTAGAGCGCGCTGAAGAGGATGTCGCGGTCGGCCCGGGCCGCCGCCTGGCCCACCGATGCGAAGAAATCCGGCAGCTCCTGCGCGCCCGCGATGGACGAGGCCAGCGCCTCCAGCGATTCGAGCCGGCGCCCGCTGATCACGCGCTCGGTTTCCTCGCTCACGGCACAGAACACGCCCTGCACCGTGCCGTCGTCACCGGCGAGCGGGCTGTAGGAGAACGTGTGGTACGTCTCTTCGGGATAGCCGTTGCGATGCAGCAGGAGCAGCAGCGCGCGGTCCCACGTGGCCTCGCCTTTTTCGTACACCTGGCGCAGCCGGGGTGCCACGTCGTCCCAGATCTCGGCCCACAGCTCGCGCGTGGCCATGCCCAGCGACTTCGGATGCTTGATGCCGAGCGTGGGGCGGTAGGCGTCGTTGTAGAGGAAAGCGATGTCGGGGCCCCAGCCCAGCCACATCTCGAAGCGCGAGGTGAGCAGCAGGCGCACCGACACCTTGAGCGTGAGCGG
Organism: Burkholderiaceae bacterium; assembly: GCA_017998575.1. Next base: position 3,502 of record JAGOCV010000094.1, on the reverse strand, counting down.
CCAGTCGCGCGGATCGCCCAGGCTGGTCTGTCGCCAGTCGTGGCGGCGCATGAGCTGCGCCATTTCGCTGTCGCCCACGAAGATACGGGCCAGAGCGTCGTCGGATGGGCTGTTGTCGTTGTGCTGCATGGTCAGGCCCGTGAAGGCAAGTCGCGTGATCGCTGCCCGGGGAGGGACTGCCGAGCGCACAAACTACTGGCAAGCCGTGCCACGGTATGTAGGACGGCACCGACATCACGTCGCGCGAGTCGACGCGTGCGGCGTTAACGCAGGTTAATGCGACAGGCCCCCGGCGTGGCGAGACTGCCCTCATGTTGGAAGCGATCTATGAGAACGCGATTTGCGGCAACCGCAGTTTCGAGCTGATGCTGTGGCAGGAAGACGATCGCTGGCACAGCGCCTGGCGCGCCACCGGAGAGAAACACTGGCGCGGTGTCAGCGGTACCCGCACCACACCGGAAGCGGCACGCTCGGCCGCCCAGGCCTGCTGCGTGCGCTACGGCCACCGCAACCGCCGCCGCACGCCCCCGCCAGAGCCGCCGCGCCTGGCCGCCGGAGCGGCGAGCGGCAGCGACATCTGGAACCAGACATTCGAAGCCTTGCAGTCCACCCGGCTGCAACTGGCCCAAAGCACCGATGAGGACGAACGCAGCCGTCTGGCTGCGCAGGTGGAGAAGCTGGGCAGCGACGTCGACCGCCTGGCCGGCTCGCTGCTGGGCTCGCGCAACCGCAGCGGGCCCCGCCCGCGAACACCGCCGCAGCAGGCGTCCTGAAGGCTCGTGCCGGGCACGCGTGGAGGGGTGCTGGCCACGATCGCGTCTCCTTCGGCGTGCAAGCCGGGCGCGCGCTGCGCGGTTTCAGGCGCCGAGGCGCGGGCTCAGTTCTGCGTCAGGTCGATCCGGCTGGCCACCGCTTCGAAGGCCTTGAGCTCCGAGGACATCTTGGCCGCGAACTGCGCCGGCGTGAGGGGCGAGGCGGCCACGTTGCCCTGGGCCACCAGCGATTCGCGGAAGGCCGGCGTCTGGATGATCTCGTTGATGTCGGCGTTGATCTTGGCCACTACGGCAGCCGGCGTGCCGGCCGGCGCCAGTACGCCGTGCCAGGTGCCGAGCACGAAGTCGGGCACGCCGGCTTCGGCGAAGGTGGGCACGTCCTTGAGCTGCGGGAAACGCTGATTGGCGCTGACCGCCAGCGCGCGCAACTTGCCGCCCTGCCCCAGGTACGACATGACCGAGCCCGGCGAGGGGAACGACATGTCGACCACGCCGCCGGCCAGATCGGTCATGCCGGGCGCGGCGCCCTTGTAGGGCACGTGGATGGCCTCGGTGCCCGTGCGCAGCTTGAACATCTCGCCCGCCAGGTGCGGGATGCCGCCCACGCCCTGGCTGGCGTAGCTGAAGTCCTTCTTCCTGTCCCTCATGGCCGCCACGAGCTGGCCCACGTTCTGGTAGGGCGACGCGGCGTTGACCACCAGCACGTTGGGCACGTCCACCGTCAGCGCCACGGGCACGAACGACTTCTCGACGTCGTAGCGCAGGCCCTTGATCACGAACTTGTTGAGCGTGTGGCTGGTGGCGGTGACCAGCAGCGTGTAGCCATCCGGCTTCGCGGCGGCCACGGCCGCCGCCGCGATGGTGCCGTTGGCGCCCGCGCGGTTGTCCACGATGACCGACTGACCCCACTTCGCCGCAAGCGCCTGGCCGATGAGCCGCGCCGACTGGTCGATGGCGCCGCCGGCCGCATAGCCCACCACCAGGGTCACCGTGCGTTGCGGGAAATCCTGGGCCTGGGCCGGCGTTGCGGCCATGGCGCCGAGCGTGCACAGCGCACCGCCCAGCAGTGCGCGCACGCGCAGCCTGTACTGCTTCTTCATCGATCGTCTCCGTGTGTATGTGGGTGCCGCAGGATGCGGCCCGGTGATGCTCGGGCCGGGTGGGCGCAGCGTCAATGCCGATTGCGGCGCGTTTCGCTGATCGAAACGTCAGGTCTACGCCCGGCGATCCCAGGGCTCGACGGGCGGAATGCTCGGCTCGCCGTCGTTGATCTGGTATTTGCGCATCTTCTCCCACAGCACCTTGCGGCTGATGCCGAGGGCCTGCGCGGTTTCCTGGCGGTGCCAGTCGTTGGCTTCCAGCGCGCGGATGATGCGGTTGCGCTCGTCGCCGTCCCAGCGGCCCCGGGGCTCGGCCGGCCGCTCGCTGCCGCGCGCGCGTGCCGCGCCGGGCTCCAGCACGCCTTGCGCCTGGCCCAGCGCCCGGGTGATGAGCGTCTGGTTCCAGCCGCCCACCTGCCGCACGATCACGCCCACCCGCTCGGCCAGGTTGCGCAGCTGGCGCACGTTGCCCGCGAAGTACATGTTGGCCACGGCGTCCACCAGCCAGAACGGCACCTCGTCATCGGCGCGCGGCGAGCCTTCGAGCACGCCCGCGAGGATGGCCTTGAAGATGGCGATCTTGTCGGCTTCGCCGCGCTCTTCCAGGCTGGGCACGTGCAGCTCGATCACGGCGAGGCGGTAGAACAGGTCGGCGCGAAAGCTGCCCTGCTGGACCATGTCGCGCAGATCCCGGTTGGTGGCGGCGACGAGGCGGAAGTCCAGCCGCACCGGGTTGGTGGAGCCGATGCGCGTGACCGCGTTGTCTTCCAGCACGCGCAGCAGCTTCACCTGCTGGAAGGCCGGCAGGTCGCCGATCTCGTCGAGGAACAGCGTGCCGCCGGTGGCCTGCTCGAAGTAGCCCTTATGCGCCTGGATGGCGCCGGTGAACGAGCCCTTGGCGTGGCCGAAGAAGAGCGATTCGAACAGTCCGTCGGGAATGGCGCCGCAGTTCACCGCGACGAAGGGGCCCTGGCCGAAGCGCTGATGCCCCTGGTGCAGCAGGCGGGCCACGCGTTCCTTGCCGGCGCCGGTCTCGCCGCGCACCAGCACGTTGTGGTCGCAGTTGGCGAAGGTGCGCGTCTCGTCGATCAGCTCGCGCATGCATTCGGCATGCGCCACCAGCGCCTCGGCGCGCTCGGGGGTGCTGCCATGCGCGGCCAGCTGGCGCGCCAGCTTGACGACCAGGGTGCGCAACTCGGCGCCGGTGAAGTCGAAGGGCAGCACGTGGCGGTACGACGCCGGCACGGCCTGCGCGGCGCGGCCGCGCACATCGTTGCTCACCCAGATCACGGGCACGCCATGCAGCGTTTCGGTGGACGCGGCGATGGCACCGGCCTCGATGGCCCGAGGCGAGCATCGCACCCGCCAGCGCCGGCGTGATGAAGATGCCCAGCAGGTTGGACACCGACGCGCTGCAGATCGCCGCCGGCACGTTGCCCCGCCCGATCGAGGTGAATGCGATCGACGACTGCACCGTGGACGGCAGCGCACACACGTAGAGCAGGCCCAGGAACAGCGGCGCGCGGGCACGCAGGCTCATGTGTGCCAGCGCCTGATCGGGGTGCCAGGCGCGCCAGGCTTCGGCGATCAGCAGGGCCTGCAGCGGGCCGTGAACGACCAGCGCGGGGT
>JAGOCV010000093.1 GCA_017998575.1 Burkholderiaceae bacterium | reverse complement strand
GCACGGCAAGCGCCGCGCCGAAGAGATGCGCGAATCGGCCAACACCGTGCGCGAAGCGGGCTTCGAGCCCTACATGACGGCCTCCATAGCCGACAAGCAGCAGTGGGTGGCCGACCAGGCCGCGGCCGGCGTGTTCGCGGACGTGGCGGACGACGCGCGCTGGCAGGAATTCGCCGACCGCCTGCTGGCGGCCCGCAAGCGCTGAGTGACACGCCCGCAGCAATGAGCCCCGACACCGTGGCCGGACTGCCGCCGCTGCCTGCCGACCGCCCGGCGTTCTCGGGCCGCTGGCTCACGGCCGCCCAGGACATGGCGCCCTTCCTGACCGACTGGCGCCGCCGCTGGAGCGGCAGCGCCATCGCCGTCGCGCAGCCCGAGGGCACCGCCGACGTGGCGGCGATCGTGCGCTGGTGCGTCCGGCATCGCATCGCCGTGGTGCCGCAGGGCGGCAACACGGGCCTGTCGGGCGGCAGCGTGCCCGATGCGTCGGGCCGCGCGGTCGTGCTGTCGCTGGCGCGCATGACCCGCGTGCGCGCCATCGATCCGGACAACGACACCCTCACACTGGAAGCCGGCTGCACCCTGCTGCAGGCCCAGGAAGCCGCGGCGGGGGCCGGCCGCCTGCTGCCCCTGTCGCTGGCGGCCGAAGGCAGCTGCACCATCGGCGGCAACCTGGCCACCAACGCGGGCGGCGTGCAGGTGCTGCGCTACGGCAATGCGCGCGAGCTGTGCCTGGGCCTGGAAGTGGTGCTGCCCGACGGCCAGGTGTGGGACGGCCTGCGCGGCCTGCGCAAGGACAACACCGGCTATGACCTGCGCGATCTCTTCATCGGCAGCGAAGGCACGCTGGGCGTCATCACCGCCGCGGTCTTCAAGCTCTATCCGCAGCCTGCGGAGCGCGCCAATGCCTGGGTGGCCGTGCCCGATGCCGCCGCGGCCACGGCACTGCTGCGGCTGGCGCGGGCCCACGCGGGCGACGGCCTGACCGCGTTCGAGCTCATCTCGCACACCTGCCTGGGCCTGGTGCTGCGCCACATGCCCGGCACGCGTTCGCCGCTGGGCGCGGCATCGCCCTGGTACGTGCTGCTGGAACTGGCCGCGCCCGCATCGGCCGCGCCGCCGGCGCAGACGCTCGAACACCTGCTCGAGCAGGCTTTCGCCGACGGACTGGCCAGCGACGCTGCCGTGGCCGCATCGGGCGCGCAGTTCGATGCGCTGTGGGCGCTGCGCGAGAACATCTCGGAGGCCCAGGCCGCCGAAGGCAAGACCATCAAGCACGACATCGCACTGCCGATCTCGGCCATCGCCGGCTTCGTGGAGGAGACCGGCGAGGCCATCGCGCAGCAGTTTCCAGCCGCGCGGCAGGTGGTCTTCGGTCATCTGGGCGATGGCAACCTGCACTACAACCTGTCGCCGGCCGAGGGCGTGCATGCTGCCGACGCCGCCGCGCAGGCCGCCTTCCTCGCCGACGAACCCGCGCTCAACCGGCTGGTGCACGACGCCGTCGCGCGGCGCGGCGGATCGATCTCGGCCGAGCATGGCCTGGGCGTGCTGCGGCGCGACGAGGCCGCGCGCTACAAGTCGGCGGCCGAACGCTCGCTCATGCAGGCGGTCAAGCGCGCCATTGATCCGCTGGGCCTGTTCAACCCGGGCAAGCTGCTGCCGGGCCCGCAGGGCGTCGCTGCGGAGGCCGCGCCATGAGCCGCCGCCCGCATGTGTTCCTGGCCTACACCGAGGCCGAGTTCGCGCAGGCCTACGACGTCGCGCGCTGGGACGCGCTCACGCGCGTGGCCGAGGTGCGGCGCTGCATCGGCGCCCAGCCGCTCGACGGCGCCGCGCTGGCCCGCCAGGCGCAGGGCTGCGACGCCATCGTCGCCTTCCGCTCGGTGCCCGGGCACGCCGAGACCTTCGATGCCATGCCGGGGCTGGTGGCGTTCCTGCGGGCCGCCGTGGACACCAGCACCATCGACGTGGCGGCGGCCTCGCGCCACGGCGTGCTGGTCACGCACGTGCGGCCGGGCTTCGCCAATGCCGTCGCCGAACTCGGGCTGGGCATGATGATCGACCTCGCGCGCGGCATCACGCGCCAGCGGCTCGCGCCCGGCACGCCGCCGCGCATCGGCCGCGAACTGTCGGGCGCGGTGATGGGGCTGGTGGGCTACGGCACCATCGCGCGCCAGCTGCATGCGCTGGCCCACGCGCTGGGCATGCGCACGCTGGCCTTCGATCCCGGCCAGGTGGACACGGGCCTGGTGGCGCGCGTCGACCTGGACACGCTGCTGGGCCAGTCCGACTTCGTGGTCTGCCTGGCCGCCGCCACGCCGGCCACGCACGGGCTCATGGGCGCGCACGCTTTCGCGCGCATGCGGCGCGGCGCGTACTTCGTGAACCTGGCGCGCGGAGAACTGGTGGACGAGGACGCGCTGGAGGCCGCGCTGGGCAGCGGGCACCTCGCCGGCGCGGCTCTGGACGTGGGCCAGGCCGCCGACCAGAAGCCCTCGGCCCGCTTCATGGCGCGCCCCGACGTGGTGACCAGCCAGCACATCGGCAACAGCACGGCCGAGGCCCGCGCGTTCCAGACGCTGGAGACGATCCGCCAGATCGAGGCGCTGGCGCGCGGCGAACTGCCGCACGGCGCGCTCAACGCCCGCGAGGCCACGCGCCACGACGCCTGGATGGCCGCCCGCGCGGCCACCCCCCACATTGACATGAAGTGATGACTGGAGTGATGACGATGACACGAGACGGATCGCGCGGCACGGTGGTGGTCACCGGCGGTGCACAGGGCATCGGCTACGCCGTGGCCGAACGGTTGGCCGCGGACGGCTACACGGTGGCGCTGGCCGACATGCGTGGCGCCCAGGAGGCCGCGGCCCGGCTGGGCCATGGCGCGGTGGGATTCACCGTGGACGTGAGCGATGCCGACGCCGTGCGCCGCGCCATGGACGGCGCCGCCGCGCTGCATGGATCGCTGGTGGGGCTGGTCAACAACGCCGCGCTCTACACCACGCTGCGCAAGCAACCCTTCGAAGAGATCGCGCCGGACGAATGGCGGCGCGTGTTCGCCGTCAACGTCGAAGGCGTCTTCAACTGCTGCCGCTTCGCCATGCCGCACCTGCGCGCCGCCGGCGGCGGCTCGATCGTCAATCTCTCGTCGGCCACGGTGCTCAAGGGCAATCCGCTGCTGCTGCACTACGTGAGCAGCAAGGCGGCGGTGCTGGGCTTCACGCGGGCGCTGGCGCGCGAGGCCGGCGAATGGAACGTGCGCGTCAACGCTGTCTCGCCCGGCCTCACGCTCAGCGACGGCATCCTGGGCGATGGCACCAACCGCGACAAGCAGCGCGAGGACATCCGCCGCCAGCGCGCCCTGCACCGCGACATGGAGCCGTCCGACGTGGTCGGAGCCGTCGCTTTCCTGATGGGGCCCGATGCCCCGATGTTCACGGGCCAGAACCTGGTCATCGACGGCGGCATGACGATGAACTGATGCCGCCACAGCCAACGACACACGACAAAGGAGACCTGCCATGAAGACAATTTCCCTCACCCGCCGCCAGGGCGTTCTTGCCACCACTTTGGCCGCCGCGCTGCTGGCGGCCGGGGCCGCGCACGCGCAGCAGCCCTACCCGAACAAGGTGGTGCGCCTGGTCGTGCCCTTCGGCACCGGCGGCACCACCGACATCGTGGCCCGCGTCATGGCCGACCCGCTGGGCCGCGCGCTGGGTCAGCCGGTGATCGTGGAGAACAAGGCCGGCGGCGGCGGCACCGTGGGTGCGGCCGAAACCGCCCGCGCCACGCCCGATGGCTATGCGCTCGGCATGGCCACGGTGTCCACCACGGCCGCCAACCCTGCCATCAACCCCAAGATTCCGTACAACCCGCTCACCGACTTCACGCCCATCATCAACATCGCGGCCACGCCCAACGTGCTGGTGGTGCACCCCTCGTTCCCCGCGCAGAACTACAAGGAACTGCTGGCCGAACTCAAGAAGAGCCCGGGCAAGTATTCGTACGCCTCGGGCGGCACGGGCTCGATCTCGCACCTGCAGATGGAACTGTTCAAGGGCCTCACGGGCACGTTCATGACGCACATCCCGTACCGCGGCGACGGCCCGGCGCTCAACGACACCGTGGCTGGCCAGGTGCTGGTGCAGTTCGGCAACCTGCCCTCGGCGCTGCCGTTCATCCAGGCCGGCCGGCTGCGCGCCATCGCCGTGGCCGCGCCCCAGCGGCTGTCGATCATGAAGGACACGCCCACCTTCGAGGAGATCGGCCTGGCGCGCATGAACCGCATGGCCTACTTCGGCATCGCCGGCCCCAAGGGCCTGCCGCGCGACGTGGTCGACAAGGTCAACGCCGCCGCGCGCCAGGTGCTGCAGGATCCGGCCGTACGCAAGCGCGTCGAGGACACCGGCTCGGTCGTCGTGGCCAACACGCCCGAGCAATTCGCGCAGCAGATCCGCGAGGAATTCGACAGCTACCGCCAGGTCGTCACCGACCAGAAGCTCACGCTGGAGTAAAAACGGCGCCATGACCACCACCGACTCCAACGCCCGCATTCCCGTCCTCGTCCTGTGCCCGCTGCAGCAGCAGCACGTGCGCCAGATCGCCGGCCTGTTCGACATCGTCTATGCGCCCACGCCGGCCGAGCGCGCGCAGGCCATCGCACAGCAGGGCGCGCGTTTCCGCTGCGTGCTCTCCATCGGCACCATCGGCCTGACGGCCGACGAGATCGCCGCCATGCCGGCGCTGGAGCTGGTGTGCGCCCTGGGCGTGGGCTACGAGACCATCGATGTCGCGGCGGCCAAGGCGCGCGGCCTGGTGGTGGCCAATGGCGCGGGCACCAACGACGCCTGCGTGGCCGACCACGCCTTCGGCCTGCTGCTGGCGGCCGTGCGCGGCCTGGTCGTGCTCGACCGCGGCACGCGCCAGGGCCTGTGGCGCGACCAGATGACGGCCTACACCCCCACCGTGGGCGGCAAGCGGCTGGGCATCCTGGGCATGGGCATGATCGGCCGCCAGCTCGCGCGCCGCGCCGAAGGCTTCGACATGCAGGTGGCCTACCACTCGCGCAGCGCCAAGCCCGACCTGTCCTATCAGCGCTTCGACACGCTGCTCGAACTGGCGCAGTGGGCCGACTTCCTCGTCGTGGCCACGCCTGGCGGCGCCGAGACGAAGCACATGGTCAATGCCGCCGTGATCGACGCCCTGGGGCCGCAGGGCGCACTGGTCAACATCGCGCGCGGCAGCGTGGTTGACACGGCGGCGCTGGCCAGCGCGCTGCGCGAAGGCCGCCTGGGCTGCGCCGGCATCGACGTGTACGAGAGCGAGCCCGAACGCCCGCGCGAACTGGTGGAACTGGACAACGTGGTCATCACACCGCACGTGGCCGGCCGCTCGCCCGAGGCCATGCAGGCGTCGGTGGACCGTTTCGTCGAGAACGCCCAGGGCCATTTCAGCGGCCGTGGCGTGGTCACACCCATCTGAGTCCGAAGCGACCAGACCATGGACAGCACCACCGCCCGCTCGGCGGCCGCCCGGCTTCTCGCCCACCGCCGCGCCACCGCCCGCGCGGGCGTGCCGCAGACCCACGCCCCGCTGCCGGCGGCGGGCACCGTGCTCGATGCCGCTCTGGCGCCTGCCACCGCGCAGGACGCCTACGACATCCAGGACGCGTTGACCGCCGAACTCGGCCCCGTGGCCGGCTGGAAGGTGGGAGCGCGTGGAGAGGCCACGCCCACCTGCGCGCCGATCTGGCGCAGCCTGCGCCACGACGAAGCCGGCGCGCCCGTGTTCGCGGGCGACGCCGTGGACTACGAATGCGAGATCGCCTACGTCTTCGCGCGCGACCTGCCCGCCACCGGCACGCCCTACGCGGCGCCCGACGTGCTGGCGGCCATCGGCAGCACCCACGTCGGCATGGAGCTGCTGACGCCGCGCTTCGCCACGCCCGCCGCCAACCCGGCCGAATCGCTCGTCATGCTGGCCGATGGCCTGCACTGCGGCGCCTACATCCTGGGCGCTCCCGTGCCGGGCTATCGCGCGGTGGATTGCGCCACGCAGCCGGTGCGGGTGGACGTGAACGGCCAGACCGTGATCGACCACGCAGGCGGCGCCACCGTGCCCGACCTCGTGCCGCTGCTCGTATGGCTGGCCAACCACCTGGCCGCGCGCGGCCAGCCGATCCGGGCGGGCGACGTCGTCACCACCGGATCGTGGATGGGCAAGCGCGGCGCGCTGGAGGATGAGGCGGGCGCTGTGCGCGAAGTGCGCACGCGGTTCGAGGGGGTGGGGGCGTTGGGGGTGAAGTTCTCGGTGTGAGGCTGGCGCCGCCGCATGCATCGCGGGCGCGCGTTGGTTCGATCTTCATTAGTTTGGTTTCGTGTCCCGGCTCAACCCATTGAGTCGAGCAGATTCACGGGTGCTTGCCGGCCCATGGCACTCCCGGCGCCGCGCCGCAATGGCCGCGGCGATCTATCAGACCAAACTTCCGGGAGTCCAATAATGAAACGAATCACCGCCTTTGCGCTGGTGTCGCTGACCTGCGCTCTGGCGACGGCGCAATCCGTGTCGCTCAAAACCGAAACAGGGGTGGAAGCCGGCCTGCAGCTCTCCGGCTATCGCTACCAGGAACCGGGCCTCATGAGCCTGTCCGGGCAGAAGCTCGGCATTGCACTGGACGGCACCTATGCGTTCAACAGCTTCTTCCTGACGGGCGGGCTGCGGCACGCTTCGGGCAATGTCGACTACACCAGCAACGGCACCGGCAGCAGTGCTGCGAACGGGGACCGGTTGCTGGAAATGCGCGCGGCGGTGGGCATGGATGTCGCGGTCGGGTCCCATGTCATCGCGCCCTACGCCGGGCTAGGCTACAGGGTTCTCGAGAACGATCTGCGCGGCCGTAGCAGCACGGGAGCGATGGGATATCGCCGCAAGAGCGAGTACCAGTTCCTGATGCTGGGTGCAGAGCACAGGATGCAGGTCGGCGAGCAAGCCAAGCTGGTGACCTCGCTGGAATACAACCACCTGCTGTCGGGCCGGCAGACGTCCTACTTCGCCGATATCTCTCCCGCATACGCCGCGGTGTTCGGCAACCCTGTCAATGACCAGGACAAGGGCCACGGGCTGCGGCTGGGCATGGACTATGTCGTGAAGAACTGGACGGTGGGCGTGTTCGCTGGCTACTGGAAGATCGCCGACTCCAAGGTGAACACCTACACGGACGGTGTGTTCATCTATTCCCTGCGTGAGCCGAAGAACGACACCCGCGAATTGGGGGTGCGCGTGAAGTACAGGTTCTGACTGGGGAGGAGCATCCGGGTTCTCCATGAAGAAAGGCGCCCTGCGGGGCGCCTTTCTTCATGGTGTGCAGCAGAGCCCGTCAGTGGCTGCGCATCTTCGCCCGCAGCCGCGCGATCGACTGGCTGTGCAACTGGCACACGCGCGATTCGGTGATGCCGAGCACCTGCGCGATTTCCTTGAGGTTCATGTCCTGCTCGTAGTACATGCTCATGATGTACTGCTCGCGTTCGGGCAGGGCCTTGATGGCGCGCACCAGGGCTTCGCGCAGGCGCTGGTCGCGCAGCACCGACAGCGGATCGGCTTCCTGCTCGCCCAGGTTGCGGTCGAGGAAGCTGTCTTCCTCCTCGCTGCCGTGCGACATGTCTTCCAGGTACACCAGCTGCGTGCCGCGCACGCGCGAGAGCAGCGACTGGTAGTCGGCCAGCGCCATGCCCAGGTCGGCGGCGATTTCGGATTCGATGGGCGGGCGGCCCAGCTTCTGTTCGAGTCGGTGCACGGCGCGTTCGATCTCTTTCTGGCTCTTGCGCGAGCCGCGGCTCATCCAGTCGCCCTCGCGCAGCTCGTCGATCATGGCCCCGCGGATGCGCTGGGTGGCGAAGGTTTCGAACTGCACGCCCTGGCTGGCCTCGTAGCGCGAGAGCGCCTCGGTCAGGCCGATCATGCCGACCTGCATCAGGTCGTCGAGTTCGACGTTGGGCGGCAGCTTGGCGATCATGTGATGGGCCAGCCGCTGCACCAGCGGCAGGTACTGCCGGATCATGGCGTCCCGGTCGAGCTGTCCCTTGGCGGTGTACATACGTCCGCGTTCCTTGGTCTGTGTGTCGGGGTCGTCGTCGTTGGCGGGGTGCGTGCGCGCCTCAGGCCAGCGCCGCGCCCTCGTGTTCCGCCGCGAAGAAGAAGCCCAGGTCGCTGGTGCGCGGATCGAAGGCCGAACGGGTGGGTGCGCGCATGCTCTGGCGCACCAGCTGCGCCGCGTCTGCCTCTTGCCAATCGTCGGGCACGCGCTGGCCGCAGGTCACGCCGCGCAGGGTGAACTGGTGGCGGATGAGCGTGTCCAGCGCCGGGCCGAGCTTCACGGCTTCGTCGATCTTGGAGAGGATGGCGTGCTGCGTGCCGTTGCCGCGGAAGGCGGTGAGCACGCTGTCGAGCGTGTCGCCCTGCGCGCCGGCGTTGAGCACCAGCGTGCGGTTGACGCCGGGCAGATCCAGCATGTCGAGCATGCCGCGCATGCGCTGGTCGCTGGGGGCCAGGCCCGCGGTGTCGATCAGCACCAGGTGGCGATGCTCGAACAGGCCCAGCAGCTCGCCCAGGGCCGCGCGGTCGTGCGCCTGATGGGCCACCACGCCGAACTGGCGGCCGAAGAGGCGCAGTTGCTCATGCGCGCCCACGCGCTGGGTGTCGAGCGTGATGAGGCCGACGGCGGCGGCGCCGTGTTCGGCCACCGCGCGGCCGGCCAGCTTGGCGGCCGTGGTGGTCTTGCCCACGCCGGTGGCGCCCACCAGCGCGAAGATGCCGCCTTCCTGCAGGATGCGCTGGCCGTCGGCATCGGTGCGCAGGTTGCGCTGGAGCATGGTGGTCAGCCAGGGCAGGGCGGCGATCGGGTTGGTGCCCGTCGGCAGGTGTTCCAGCAGCGTGCGTGCCAGCGTGGGCGAGTAGCCCGCGCGGATCAGCTTGTGCATGAGGCTGGCGCGCACCGGGTCCTGCCGCGTCTCGCCCAGCCAGGCCAGGGTGTTGAAGCGGTCGTCGATCAGCGCCTTCATGGCCTGCAGCTCGTCGAGGATGCCCTGCGGCAGCACGGTGCGCGCGGCCGGCTGGGCGGCAGCGACGGGTGTGGCCACCGGCGCAGCAACGGCAGCCACCGGGGCCATGGCCGGCGCGGCTTCGGCTTCCACCGAGACCAGGGCATCGGCCACGGCCAGCGGGCCGGTGCCGACGGTGTCTTCCGGCACCACGGGGTTGTCGAGCAGCGCGGGAAATTCCATCGCGACGGCGGCGGGCTCGGCGCGCACGGTGGCGGCCTGCGGCTGGCGCGCGGCGCGCGGCGCCGGCTGGACGGCGGCGTGCACGGCCTGCTCGGCCTGTTGCAGCGCCTGCGCGGCTTCATGGCGGCGGCGCAGCATGCGTTCGCGCACATAGTCCTGGAACGAGAGCGTGCTCATGGCCAGTTGCTCGGCGTCTTCCTGCTCGGGCGTGGGCGCGGCGGCCGGGGCGGCTGCCGCGGGCACTTTGCGCGGCGCGGCCGGCGCTGCCTGCTGCTGTTCGGCTTCGCTCTGGGCCAGGGCGTTGAGCGTGTCCTCGGCCGTGGCCACCACCTCGATGCCGCCCGGCACCGGGCGGTTGGAGAGGATGAGCGTGCCTTCGCCGAAGACGGCGCGGGCCTTCGCAAGCGCCTCGCGCGACGTGGGGGCGGTGAAACGCTGGATGTTTATGCTGTGGCTCCTCGCAGGATCGGGCCGATGCGGATGGTGTGGGTTTCAGGGATCTCGCTGTGCGCCAGCACCGCCATGCGCGGCGCGACGCGGCGCACGAGACGCGCCATGGAATTGCGGATGACGTCGGGCACCAGCAGGCAGGCGGGCACGCCGCTTTCTTCCTGCTGCATGGCGACTTCGGCGGCCGAGCGCGTGAGCACGTCGGCCACGCCGGGGTCGAGCGCGGGGCCCTGCGGATTGGCCAGGGCCTGCACCAGCAGGCGCTCCAGGCCCGGCTCGATGGCGATGACGTCGAGCTCGCGCACCGGGCCATAGATCTGCTGCACGATGGCCGGCGCCAGCGACACGCGCACGCGGCGGGCCAGCTCGGCCGGATCGGTGACCGTGCTGTTCTCGGCCAGCGCTTCCACGATGGTGCGCATGTCGCGGATGTTCACGGCCTCGTCCAGCAGCAGCTGCAGCACCTTCTGGAACACCGGGATCGGCACGACCTTGGGCACCACCTCGTCGATCAGCTTGGGCGCGACGCGGCTGACGTATTCCACCAGCTGCTGCGTCTCGGTGCGGCTGAGCAGGCGCGAGGCGTTGGTCTGCATCACGTGCGACAGGTGCGTGGCCAGCACGGTCTCGGCATCGACCACGGTGTAGCCGGCCATCTGCGCGGCGTCCTTGTGGCGCTCCTCGATCCAGTGCGCGGGCAAATCGAATGCCGGGTCGCGCGTGGGCGTGCCGATCAGCGGCGTGGTCAGCCCGCCGGGGTTGATGGCCATGTGCATGCCGGGGAAGGCCTCGCCTTCGCCCACCACCACGCCGCGCAGCGTGATGCGGTAGCCGCTGGGTTTGAGGTCGAGGTTGTCGCGCACGTGCACGGCCGGCGGCAGGAAGCCGACGTCCTGCGCGAACTTGCGGCGCACGCCCTTGATGCGGCCCAGCAGGTCGCCCTGGCGGTTCTTGTCCACCAGCGCGATCAGGCGGTAGCCCAGCTCCAGCCCCAGCAGGTCCACCGGCTGCAGGTCGTTCCAGCTGGCTTCGCCGTCGTTGGCGGCCTGGGTGGAGGCGACATCCACCGCCGGATCGGGCTTGGGCCGCGTGTGCAGCCACCAGGCGCCCCAGCCCAGCAGGCCGCCCACGGTGAGGAACACCACGTGCGGCATGCCCGGAATCAGACCCAGCAAAATCATGATGGCGGCGGTGATGGCCAGCACGCGCGGCGAGGCCACCATCTGCGTGAGGATCTGCCGGCCCACGTCCTCTTCCTTGCCCACGCGCGAGACCACCATGGCAGCCGCCACCGAGATCAGCAGCGCCGGGATCTGCGCCACCAGCGCGTCACCCACGGCCAGCAGGATGTAGCTGCTGGCGGCCTGGCTGGCCGACAGATCGTGCTGCAGCATGCCGACGATGAAGCCGCCCACGATGCTGATCAGCAGGATCAGGATGCCGGCGATGGCGTCGCCGCGCACGAACTTGGAGGCGCCGTCCATGGCGCCGAAGAAGTTGGCTTCTTCCGAAATCTCGGCGCGGCGGCGGCGGGCTTCCTTCTCGTCGATGTTGCCGGAGTTCAGGTCGGCGTCCACCGCCATCTGCTTGCCGGGCATCGCGTCCAGCGTGAAGCGCGCCGACACTTCGGCGATGCGCTCGGCGCCCTTGGTCACCACGATGAAGTTGATCACCACCAGGATCGCGAACACGATCAGGCCGACGGCGAAGTTGCCTCCGATCAGGAAGTGGCCGAAGGCCTCGATCACCGCGCCGGCCGCGCCCGGGCCGGTGTGGCCTTCGAGCAGTACCACGCGGGTGGACGCCACGTTGAGCGACAGGCGCATCAGCGTGGTCAGCAGCAGCACCGAAGGGAAGGCCGCGAAATCCAGCGGGCGCACCATGTAGGCGGCCACCATCATCACCATCAGCGCGGTGGCGATGTTGAGCGTGAAGAAGCCGTCCAGCAGCCAGGGCGGCATGGGCAGCACCATCAGCGCGAGGATCAGCACCACCAGCAGCGGCGCGGCCAGGCTGTTGAGCATGCGACCGTGGGTGGCCAGCCATTGCTTCGCGCCGTTCATTCAGCGGCTCCTTCGGCCAGCGGCTTGCGGCCGTGGCGCGGGTCATGCGGATCGAGCTCGGGCGGCACGTGCGGCTCGGGCGGCTCGCCGGGATTGCTGCCACGGCCGGCGATGGCGGCCTTGAGGCGATACACATAGGCCAGCACCTGCGCCACGGCGGTGTAGAGCTGGGTGGGGATCGGCTGGTCGAGCTCGGCGTGCGCGTACAGCGCGCGTGCCAGCATGGGCGACTGGATCACCGGGATCGCGTTGGACTTGGCGATGTCGCGGATGCGCATGGCCAGCAGGTCGGCGCCCTTGGAGATCACCTGCGGCGCCATCATCGTCTTGTCGTCGTAGCGGATCGCCACGGCGTAGTGGGTCGGGTTCATCAGCACGAAGTCGGCCGCCGGCACGGCGGTGATGCTGGCGCGCTGGGCGATCTCGCGCGCCGCACTGCGCAATTTGCCCTTGAGGTGCGGGTTGCCGTCGGATTCCTTGTGCTCCTGCTTCACTTCCTGGTGCGACATCTTCAGCTTGGAGGCATGGAAGTAACGCTGCAGCGGCACGTCGAGGATGGCCACCAGCAGCACCACCATCAGCATCAGGCTCACGCCCGAGACCAGCCAGTCGCCGATGCGGGCGATGGCCATGGCCGAGGGCTGCAGCATGAGCGTGGCGACTTCACTGATGTGCGATGCCACGAAGGTCCAGCCCAGCCAGCCGATGGCGATGGCCATGACGATGAGCTTGCCCACGTTGGCCAGCTGCTGCTTGGAAAACAGGTTGGACAGGCCCGACAGCGGGTTGAGGCGGCTGGCCTGCGGTGTGATGGGC
>JAGOCV010000375.1 GCA_017998575.1 Burkholderiaceae bacterium | reverse complement strand
GCCCAGAACAGTGGTGCTCTCTCCGGCGGCCCCTCTTCGGCTGGCCCACGCTCTGGCCTGGCTGCTGCTGAGCCTGTTCCTTTCGGTCGCGTCCGCGCAGGAGTTGGTCGCCGTTCCTCCGCTGCAGGCGCGCGTCACCGATCTCACGGGAACGCTCGCCGCCGATCGTGTCGCCGCGCTGGATGCGCAGCTTCGGGCCTTCGAGCAACGCAAGGGCGTGCAGATCGCCGTGCTGATGGTCCGCTCGACGCGGCCCGAACCCGTCGAGCAGTACGCCCTGCGGGTGGTAGAGCAATGGAAGCTCGGCCGTCGCAAGGTGGACGACGGCGCGTTGCTCCTGGTGGCCAAGGACGACCGCACCGTGCGCATCGAAGTCGGATACGGCATCGAGGGTGCGCTGAGCGACGTGGTATCGCGGCGCATCATCGACGAGGTGATCACGCCGCGCCTGCGCCAGGGCGATTTCGACGGCGGCATCGCCGCAGGCGCCGAACAGATCATGCGGGTGATCGATGGCGAGGCCCTGCCTGCGGCGGACCCACGGCGGCAGGGGCAGACCAACGACATCGGGCAGGCCTGGCCCTTCCTGTTCGTCGCGGCCCTGATGCTGGGCGGAGTGCTGCGCAACGCCCTCGGCCGCCTTCCAGGCTCCCTGGTCACGGCTGGCGTGCTGGGTGCCGCTGCGTGGCTGTTGGTGGGCACCTTCGCGGTGGCCGCGGTGGCTGGACTGGCGGGATTCCTCGTCACGCTGCTGGGCATCGGCATGGGTGGCCACGGCGGCCTGCACGGGCGCCACCGGGGAGGCGGCTGGCCGGGCGGAGGATTGGGCGGTGGTGGCGGTGGATTCCGCGGCGGCGGCGGCGGCTTCGGTGGCGGCGGCGCGTCAGGACGGTGGTGAGATGAACATGCAACGACTTCTTCGCCACCTTGCGACCACGGATCGCGCAGTCCGCCGCGCCTTCCCCCCGTGCGCGCTGGATGCGATCGAGCAGGCCATCCGCACGGGAGAGTTCCAGCATGGGGGCCAGCTGCGCTTCGTGGTCGAGGGTGCGCTGGACGGATCGCCACTGTGGCGCAACCAATCGCCGGGCGAGCGGGCGCTGGACCTGTTCGCACGCCTGGGTGTGTGGGATACGGCGCACAACAGCGGCGTCCTGATCTACGTGCTGCTGGCCGACCGGGCCGTGGAGATCGTGGCCGATCGCGGCATCCATGCCTGTTGCGGTGCCGAAAGGTGGTCGGCTGTGTGCCAGCGCATGGAAGCCCAGTTTGCGCAGGGACGCTTCGAGGCCGGAGCCCTGGAAGGCATCGTGGCCGTCAGCCACCTGCTGGTGCAGCACTTTCCGCGGGGCGCGGACCACGGCAACGAGTTGCCGGATCGGCCGGTCCTTCTTTGAACGACAACATCCTTGGAGACCTACCATGCAACTTCAATTTCTGGGTGCCACCGGCACCGTGACCGGTTCCAAATACCTGCTGCGCCATGGCGACGCGACCATTCTGGTGGACTGCGGCCTGTTCCAGGGATTCAAGCAGCTGCGCCTGCGCAACTGGGAGCCGCTGCCGGTCGCGCCCAAGACCGTCGACGCGGTCGTGCTCACCCACGCCCACATCGACCACAGCGGCTACCTGCCACTGCTGGCGCGACAAGGCTTTCGCGGCCGGGTTTACTGCACGTCCGCGACGCACGAGCTGTGCAAGATCCTGCTCACCGACAGCGGCCATCTGCAGGAGGAAGAGGCGAAGTTCGCCAACCGGCACGGTTTCTCCAAACACCAGCCCGCGCTGCCGCTGTACACCCGTGAGGACGCCGAGCGCTGCCTGAAGCTGTTCGCGCCACGTCCGTTCTCTCAGGACTTCGAGGCGCTGCCCGGACTCACCGCGCGGTTGACGCCTTCCGGGCACATGCTCGGCTCGGCCTTCGTGCACCTCAACGACGGCCGGCGATCCGTGCTCTTCTCCGGCGACATCGGCCGGCCCAACGACCCGGTGCTGCGCCCGCCGGTGCAGGTCCCCGGCGCCGACTACCTGCTGGTGGAATCCACCTACGGCAACCGCAAGCATGAAGCGTCCGACGCACTGGCGCAGCTGGAGACTGTCATCAACAAGACGGCCGCCCGTGGAGGGGTCGTGGTCATCCCAGCGTTCGCTGTCGGCCGAGCGCAGAGCCTGATGTACGGCATCTACCAGCTCAAGAAGCAAGGGCGCATCCACCAGCACCTGCCCGTGTACCTGGACAGCCCGATGGCCATCGATGCCACACGGCTGTACCACGCCCATCGCGACGAGCACCGGCTCTCGCCCGAGGAATGCGAGGGCATGTGCCATGCCGCGAAGATCGTCAACAAGGTCGAGGATTCCAAGGCGCTCAGCGCCGGTCGTGGACCGATGGTCATCATCTCCGCCAGTGGCATGGCCACGGGAGGACGCGTGGTGCACCACCTCAAGTCATTCGCGCCCGACCATCGCAACACCATCCTGTTCGCCGGCTACCAGGCGGGCGGCACCCGTGGCGCCGCGATCGTGCACGGCGCGTCCACCGTCCGCATCCATGGCCAGGACGTGCCGATCCGCGCCGAGGTGGCCTCGCTCGACAACCTTTCCGCCCACGCCGATGCCGACGAGATCCTCGCGTGGATGCGCGGCTTCACGCAAACACCGCGCCGAACCTTCGTGACCCACGGCGAGCCGGAGGCGGCCGATGCGCTGCGCGCGCGGATCGACCATGAACTGGGCTGGTCGGTTGCCGTGCCCGAGTACCTGCAGACGGTGGATCTGGTATGACGGCGCACCTGCACGAGACCGGCACCGGCACCGGCACCGGAGAGGATGGCGTGAACACGCTGCAGGCGTGGCGCACCGGCATCGACACCCATCAGGAGCCGGTGGTCTACATGCGGCGCGACTGCCCTGTCTGCCGGTCGGAGGGTTTCACGACCCAGGCGCGCGTGCAGCTGACGGCCGGCCGCCGCAGCATCGTGGCGACGCTCAGCGTCGTCGATGGGAATTGGCTGGCCGAGAACGTCGCTGGCCTGTCCGAATCGGCATGGGCGTCGCTGGGGGCGCAGCCGGGCCAGCTGGTCACGGTGACCCATGCACCGCCGCTGGATTCGCTCAGCCATGTCCGGGCCAAGGTCTACGGCAATGCCCTGGGCGATGCCGAGTTCAGCGCCATCATCTCCGACGTCGCGGCGGGCCATTACTCGGACCTGCATCTGGCCACCTTCATCACCGCCTGCGCCGGCGATCGCCTGGACCTCGCGGAGACAGTCTCGCTCACGAAAGCCATGATTGGCGTCGGTGACCGCATCGATTGGGGGCGCCCGCTGGTGGTGGACAAGCA
>JAGOCV010000092.1 GCA_017998575.1 Burkholderiaceae bacterium | reverse complement strand
GCTCACGCGCGTGACGCAGCGCCGGCCCGACGCGATCGCCATGTTCATGCTCGGCGCGGATTCGCTGAACTTCTTCCGCACCGCCATGCAGATGGGCGTGAACATTCCCTTCACCGGCCGCGCCGACCTTTCCGGCAAGACGGTGGAGCTGATCCAGGCCGGCGGCCTGAACGGTTCGATCTCGGCCTGGACGTATGCGCCCGAGATCGACAACCCGGCCAACAAGAAGTTCGCCGCCACCATCCTCGCGCGCCACAAGATTCCCGCCAACCTGCAGGCCTGGGCGGGCTACGACAGCGTGCGCATGATCGCCGCTGCGATCCGCGATGCGCAGAGCGATGACCCGGTCAAGGTGCGCGACGCCATGGCCAAGGCCAGCATCACCGGCCTGCATGGCGGCAAGCTGTCCTTCGACGCCAACAACCAGGCCGGCCGCCTGGTGGTCATCAACCAGGTCAAGGACCGCAAGGTATCGGTGCTCGACACCTACGAGCTGAAGTAAGCGCGATCGCCCGGCCCATGCGCGAATCGACCCACCTGTACTGCATCCGCTGCGGCAAGCGGTTCGCGCTGGCCGACCACGTGCGCGGCTGCGACGCCTGTGCCGCCCAGGGCGTCGCGGCCAACCTCACGGTGGGCTACGACGCGCCCTGGCCCGCGCTCAGGCCCGACGACCTGCAGCGCGGGCCGCGTTCGATGTGGCGGTACGCCGACCTGCTGCACGCGCCCGCCGATGCGGCCGTGAGCCTGGGCGAAGGGCTCACGCCGCTGCTGCAGGCGCCTCGCCTGGGCCTGGGCCCGCTGTGGTTCAAGGACGAGAGCCGCAATCCCACCTGGTCGTTCAAGGACCGGCTGGCCAGCGCGGCCGTGACGATGGCGCGCCGCATGGGCGCGCGCGTGATCGCCTGCAGCTCGTCGGGCAACGCGGGCGCAGCCACCGCCGCCTATGCCGCGCGCGCGGGACTGCCCTGCGTGGTGCTGACCACCGAGAACGCGGGCGGCGCCATGGTCACGCAGATGCAGGCGTACGGCGCGCTGCTGCTCAAGGTGCCCACCAGCGCCGACCGCTGGACGGTGCTGGTCGATGCGGTGGCGCGCCACGGCTGGTTTCCCACCACCGCTTACTTCGGCCCCGTGATCGGCAGCAGCCCGCTGGGCATCGAGGGCTACAAGACCATCGCCTACGAAATCGCCGAAGCCATGGACTGGGACGTGCCCGAGTGGTGCGCCGTCCCGGCCTGCTACGGCGACTCGCTCTATGGCATCTGGAAGGGCTTCGACGACCTGCGCACGCTGGGCTGGACGCAGCGCGTGCCGCGCCTGCTGGCCGCCGAAGTATCGGGCTCGATCACCGAGGCCCTGGCCGAAGGCGGCGACGTGCCGCCCGTGCGCCCGCTGGCGGCACCGTCGTCGGCGGCGTCCATCGCCGCCGCCCAGGGCACGCTGCAGGGGCTGATGGCGCTGCGCGCCTCGCGCGGCGTGTCGGTTCACGTGCCCGACGAGGACATCCTGCGCTGGCATGCACGCCTGGGCCCGGCCGAAGGCATCTACGCCGAGCCGGCCTCGGTAGCCACGTTGCCGGCCATCGAGCGGCTACGCGCCGACGGCACCATCGCGCCGCACGATCGCGTGGTGTCGCTGCTCACCGCCTCCGGCCTCAAGGACAACCCCGTGACCGAGCGCCACCTGCCGCCGGTGCCGCGCACCGCCCCCCGGCTGGACGCGGCGCTCGCCACACTCAAGGAACACTATGGTTTCGACGTCGCCTGACGCCCACGCGTCCATCCGCGCCAGCCAGATCGGCGTGGCCTCCGATGGCCGCGCCACGCTGGCCGAATTCGTCGAACAGGCGCGCGTGGCCGAAGCCGGCGGCGCCTCGACGATCTGGGTGGCCTGCCACCTCTTCCTGCGCGACCCGGTGACGGCGGCGCATGCCGCACTGGCCGCCACGTCGCGCATCAAGGTCGCGCTGATGGCGATGAGCCCGTTCTCGGTGCACCCGGTCTACATCGCCATGGCCGCTGCCGCGCTGGACGAGCTGTTTCCGGGCCGCGTCGTGCTGTGCCTGGGCGTGGGCGCACCGGGCGACCTGGCCGCCGCCGGCATCGAGGCGCCGCGCCCGCTGGTCACGCTGCGCGAAGCCATCCGCGTGTGCCGCGCGCTGCTGGCCGGCGAGACCATGGCGCACGCGGGCGAAGTCTTCAACGTGCAGGGCCGACGCCTGCCCAATCCCACGACGCGCGTGCCCATCGTGCTCGCCGCGTCGGGCCCGCAGATGCTGGAGCTGGCCGGCGCCGAGGCCGATGGCGTGCTGATCTCGGCCGCCACCGGCACGCCCTTCATCCGCTGGTGCCTGCAACAGGTGGACCAGGGCGAGGCGCGCCGCACCGCGCCGGGCCGCTGCAGCCGCACGGCCATCGTCTACACACGCATCGCCGGCACGCAAGCCGAAGCCCTGGGCAGCATCCGCCGCACCATGGGCTTCATCCTGCGCGGCCCGCACCATGCGAAGAACGTGGAACTGTCGGGCACGCGGCTGGACCAGACGGCTGTGTGGAACGCCTTCCGCGACGAAGACTGGCCCACGCTCGAACGCCTGGTCACCGACGACGTGATCCGCGCGCATGCCGCCGCCGGCACGCCGCAGCAGGTGCGCGCGCGCTACGCCGAATACATGGCGCTGGGGCTGGACGAAGTCACCATCGGCGGCATCGACGACCGCGCGGGGATCGGCGAAGCGCTGGCGGTGGTGCGCTGACGCTGCGGCGTCAGCGGTGCTTCCCCCATTCGCTGTGCAGGAGACGCATGGCGGTCTCCATGCGCATGCACCCGGCAAGGGTCGGCCGGCGCGATCGGCGATATCGTGGGAGCATCGCCATCCGGCCGCCGCCAACGCGCGGTCGCGAAGCCCAAGGAGACCTCCATGAAAGTCGAAGGCGCGTGCCACTGCGGCGCGATCGCATACGAAGCCGATGTCGAGCCCGGCACGGTGACCATCTGCCATTGCATCGATTGCCAGGTGCAGTCCGGCTCGGCCTTCCGGGCCAACATCCAGGCACCTGCGGCGGGCTTCCGGCTCGTCAGAGGCACGCCGCGCACCTACGTCAAGACAGCGGCCAGCGGAAGGCAGCGGCTCACGGCGTTCTGCGAGATCTGCGCCACGCAGCTCTACGCCTGTGCCGTGCAGGACCCGCCGTCGTACTCGCTGCGCACCGGCACGCTGGCGCAGCGCCACGAACTCGGCGGCCCGCAGCGCGAGATCTGGACGCGGCGTCGGCAGGCGTGGGTGCAACTGCCTCACGGCACGCCCTCCTTCGACGGCCAACCCTAGGCCTGGCACCGCTGCGGTGACCGGCGGATGCGCGCTGCAGGTGCGCGGGGTGGGCCGCCACGGCGCAAAAGCGTGAGGTCACGGAGTCGAAAGTACACATGGACAGGCGTGCCTACAGCGCTTCGCGCGCGACGGCAACCGGGCTCGCCCGCTCGCGCCTGCGGCATGCAAGTTGCTAGATTGAGCATCGAAGCCCGAGGCGCTCTGCCGGGGCGGCGAACTCACAGGCGATATCACCATGCTGCTGCGCGAAATCGAAGTCTTCCGGGCCGTGATGGGGGCGGGCAGCACCAGCAAGGCGGCCACCCTGCTCGGCATCTCGCAACCGGCGGTCAGCCAGATCATCCGCAAGCTCGAGACCAGCGCCGAGTTCCGCCTGTTCGAGCGCGTGCGAGGACGGCTGGTGCCCACGCAGGAAGCCGAGGCGCTGCTGGCCGAGGTGAACCAGTGCTTCGTGGGCCTCGAACTCATCCAGCACCGCATCCGCAGCCTGCGCTCGGGCGTGATGGGCCGCCTGCGCATCGCCGCCTATCCGGCCTACGGCACCAGCTTCGTGCCGCGCGCCATCGCACGCATGCAGCCGCAGCTGGACAACATGAAGGTTTCGCTGCAGGTGATGAGCTCGCGCGACGTCTACCAGAACGTGCTGGCCGGCCAGTACGACTTCGGCCTGATGGCCGACGAGACGCCGGCCTCGGGCCTGGAGCACCACGCCTTCGCCCACATGAACGGCGTGATCGTGATGGCGCCCGGCCACGCGCTCGCGCGCAAGAGCGTGATCGAGCCGGCCGACCTGGTGGCACATCCGCACGTGGGCCTCAACCCCGAGGACGCCTCGCGGCTGCGGCTCGAGAAGATGCTGCAGGCGACCGATCACCTTCTCGCCCCCGTGGTCGAAACCCCCTATGCCAGCACCATCTGCGAGCTGGCGCTGGCCGGCGTGGGCATCGGGCTGGTCAACCCCATCGTCGCCATCGATTTCGTGGAGCGTGGCCTGGTGATCCGGCCGTTCTCGCTCAACGTGCTGTTCTCGTGCGTGATGGTGTCCCGCCCGGGCGTGTTGATGTCCGAAGCGAGCAAGACCCTGCTGCGCTGCATGCGCATGCAGCTGGCCGACGACCAGGAAAAGCTGCGCACCCTGCGCGGCCAGGGCGACGCCTCGCCGCGCCTGCGCGTGGCCTGACTGACGCACGGGCGGTGGGCCGCCGCGGGGCCGGGCACGCATAAGCAGCGCTTATCGCCCAAATAGGGCTGGCTGTTGAGACGCCCCGGCGGCTTGCCGATACTGGTTCCACACGAGCCCGTTGCTCTCTCCTTGCCCCGCCGCCCTGCCACTGCCATGCCCCGCCAGCTCCACGCGGTCATTCCCGTCAAGCCTTTCGAGGAGGGCAAGACCCGCCTGGCCGGCATGCTCTCGCCGGCCGAGCGCGTGGGCCTCAACCGCCAGTTGCTGCTGCGCACGCTCGAGCGCGCCAGCGCCTATCCCGGTGCCGGCCGCACGCTGGTGGTGAGCCGTTCGCTCGAGGTGCTGCGCATCGCCCGCGAGCACGGCTGCCAGGCCCTGCCCGAGCCTGCGCCCTACGGGCTGAACGCGGCCGTGCAGTGGGGCGCGATGCATGCGCGCGAGTCGGGCGCCGACGCCGTCCTCGTGATGCCGGTGGATCTGCCGGGCGGCAGCGGCGACGACCTGCGGCGCCTGGTGGAATCGGCCCCCGACGGGCCGGTGTGCGTGCTCGTGCCCGATCACCATGGCCAGGGCACCAACCTGCTGTTCCAGTCGCCGGTCGCGCTGCACGACTACGCCTTCGGCCCCGGCAGCCTGGTGCGCCACCGGCTGATGGCGTGGCGCGAAGGCTTGCGGCCGGTCGTGCAGGACGATTCTGTCTTCGCCTTCGACATCGACGAGCCGGCCGACTACCTGCGCTGGCGCCCCGCCCGCGCCGCCAACGCCGACGCCCCGGCCGCGTGCAGGCCCGAACCCGCGCTGCAGGCCTGACCCGCGGCGCACAGCGAACGCCCCGCCAGGAGCCCTCCCATGTCCTTCTCCCATCCCGGATGGAACGCCAGCCAGGTGCTGGCCACACCTGCCACCGAACTCATGGCCGCCGCCGGCGCCCGCGCCCGCGCGCTGCACGGCCCGGTCATCACGTACTCGCGCAAGGTGTTCGCGCCGCTCACCATGCTGTGCCGCGACTTCTGCGGCTACTGCACCTTCTCGCGCCCGCCGCGCGCCAGCACGCCGCCCTACATGGACATGGATGCGGTGGTGAAGCTCGCCCGCGACGGCCAGAAGCAGGGCTGCACCGAGCTGCTGTTCACTCTGGGCGACAAGCCCGAGCTGCGCTTTGAAGTCGCGCGCCAGTGGCTGCAGGCGCACGGCCATGCATCCACCGTCGATTACCTGCTGGCCGCCTGCCGCGAGGTCAATCGCAACAGCACGCTGCTGCCGCACGTCAACGCCGGCATCCTGACCGCCAACGAGCTGGCCGCGCTGCGCGAGCACAGCGTGTCGATGGGCCTGATGCTGGAGAGCACCTCGGACCGTCTGATGAGCAAGGGCGGCGCCCACTACCGCTCGCCCGACAAGCAGCCCGCCGTGCGGCTGGCCATGCTGCGCGACGCGGGCCGCCTGCGCATCCCCACCACCACCGGCATCCTGATCGGCATCGGCGAGACGCGCGAAGAGCGGCTGCAGGCGCTGGCCGCCATCCGCGAGCTGCACGACGAGTTCGGCCACATCCAGGAAGTGATCGTGCAGAACTTCCGCGCCAAGGACAACACGCCCATGCGCGACTGGGCCGAGCCCTCGCACGCCGAGCACCTGTGGACCATCGCCGCCGCGCGCCTCATGCTGCCCGCCAGCATCGCCGTGCAGGCGCCGCCCAACCTCACCGCCGGCAGCGAAGTGCTGGACTTGCTCGATGCGGGCGTGAGCGACCTGGGCGGCATCTCGCCCGTCACCATCGACTACGTCAACCCCGAGGCCGCCTGGCCGCAACTGCCGGTGCTGGCGCGCGAGCTGGAAGAAGCCGACTTCACCCTGGCCCAGCGCCTGCCCGTCTACCCCGCCTACGTGCGCGATGCCGCCACCTGGATCGCGCCCGCGCTGCTGGGCCGCGTGATGCTGCGCAGCGACGTGTCCGGCCTGGCGCGCGAGGGCGACTGGCGCCCGGGCGATGTGGCCTGCGCGCAGCCGACCGTGGGTTCGGCCCCGGTGCATGCGGCCGAACGCCCCTCGGCCGACGTGCGCGATCTGGTGGCACGTGCCGTGGCCGGCCAGCGCCTTCATGAAGCCGAAGTGGCCCGGCTCTTCGAAGCCCGTGGCGCCGACTACCGCCACATCGTGCGCTCCGCCGACGAAGTGCGCCAGCGCGTGAGCGGCGACGTGGCCCGCTACGTGGTCAACCGCAACATCAACTACACCAACGTGTGCGGCTACAAGTGCTCGTTCTGCGCGTTCTCCAAGCGCACGGGCGGCGAGCGCAAGGTGGACGGGCCCTACAACCTGGCCTACGCCGAAGTGGCCGGCATGGCGATGGAGGCCTGGCAGCGCGGCGCCACCGAGGTCTGCATGCAGGGCGGCATCCACCCCAGCTTCGACGGCAACACCTACATCGGCCTGCTCAAGGCCGTGAAGGCCGCCGTGCCCGACATGCACGTGCATGCCTTCTCGCCACTGGAGATCTGGCACGGCGCGCAGACCCTGGGCATCAGCCACCGCGAGTTGCTGCGCGAACTGAAATCGCACGGCCTGGGCTCGCTGCCCGGTACGGCCGCCGAAATACTCGACGACGAGGTGCGCGCCATCATCTGCCCCGACAAGGTGAACACATCCGAATGGCTGTCGGTGATCGAGGACGCGCACCGCGAGGGCATCGCCACCACGGCCACCATCATGTTCGGCCACGTGGACCGCACCATCCACTGGGCGCGCCACATCCTGGCCGTGCGCGACGTGCAGCAGCGCACGGGCGGCTTCACCGAATTCGTGCCCCTGCCCTTCGTGCCCATGAACACGCCGATGTTCAAGCGCCACGTCTCGCGCGGCGGCCCCACCTGGCGAGAGAACATCCTGATGTACGCGGTGTCGCGCCTCGTGCTCAATCCGCTGATTCCGAACATCCAGACCTCGTGGGTCAAGCTCGGCCCCGCCGGCATGCAGGAGACGATGGCCGCGGGCGTGAACGACTTCGGCGGCATCCTGATGAACGAGAGCATCTCGCGCGCTGCCGGCGCCGACTGGGGCCAGGAGATGACGCTGGGCCAGCTGCAGGTCATCGCCGGGGCCACCGGCCGCCGCCTGCAGCAGCGCACCACCCTCTACCAACCCGTCGCCCGCGCGCGCCCTGTCGTGCCGGCCGACCTTCCCATGCAATACCCGCACAAACAGGAGACCCTCCAGGCATGACGCTTTCCACATCCACGACCGTTTCCGTGCTCGGTGGCACCGGCCACGAAGGCGCCGGCATCGCCGCGCGGCTGGCCCTGGGCGGCCACCCGGTGGTCATCGGCTCGCGCGACGCCCAGCGCGCGGCGGACAAGGCCGCCGAGCTGAATACGCTCACCAGGACATCCAACCTGCGCGGCGCCAGCCTGGCCGAAGCCGCGGCGGCGGGCGACATCGTGATCCTGGCCGTGCCGTTCAGCGCACAGCAGGCCACGGCGCTGGCGCTGAAGGCCGAGCTGGCCGGCAAAATCCTCATCGACGTGACGGTGCCGCTGGTGCCGCCCAAGGTCAGCGTGGCGCAACTGCCCGGCGGCCAGTCGTGCGTGAAGCTGCTGCAGGAGCAACTGGGCACCGACGTGCGCGTGGTGTCGGCGTTCCAGAACGTGTCGGCCCATGCCTTGCTGGACCTCGCGCACGCGGTGGACTGCGACGTGCTCGTCTGCGCCGACGACGCCGAGGCGCGCCGCGCAGTGGCGACGCTCATCCGCGGCATCGGCATGAGCGCGGTGGAAGCCGGTGCGCTGGCCAACTCCGTGGTGGCCGAGGCGCTCACCTCGGTGCTGATCTGGCTCAACCGCAACTACAAGGTGCCCGATTCGGGCATCCGCATCACGGGCCTGCCGCCGCAGGCGTCGTGATGCCCACGCGGCGCAGGCATCATCGGGGGTTCCGAACACACCGCGCATGACCGTGCCGACCCGACGATGCAATTGATCGCCCTGCGCCTGCCGCCCCGCCTGGGGCCGGGCGACGACCTCTGCCAGCTCGCATTCGACGCCGCCGCCACCCAGGCCGGCGGCCTCGCCTCTGGCGACCTGCTGGTGTTCGCGCAGAAAGTGGTCTCCAAGACCGAGAACTGC
Organism: Burkholderiaceae bacterium; assembly: GCA_017998575.1. The sequence continues at coordinate 4,309 of JAGOCV010000092.1, read as the reverse complement.
TTAGTCAACGTCGAGGCGGTGGAGCCCACCGACCGCGCGCGCGAACTGGGCGCCCTGATGAAGCGCGACCCGCGACTGGTGCAGGTGGTGCTGTCCGAATCGAGCGAGGTGGTGCGTTGCACGCCGCACGTGATCATCACGCGCCACAAGAGCGGCGTGGTGCTGGCCAATGCCGGTGTCGATCGCTCCAACGTGCCGCAGCTGGGTCCCGGCGAATGGGTGGTGACGTGGCCGCGCGATCCCGATGCGTCGGCCGCGCGGCTGTCGGCGGCACTGGCCACGCGCTGCGGATTCGACGTGCCCGTGATCATCAACGACAGCCTGGGCCGGGCCTGGCGGCGCGGCACCGTGGGTCAGGCCATCGGCGCCAGCGGCCTGGTGTGCCTGAACGATCTGCGCGGCGACACCGACCTGTATGGCTACCGGCTGGTGTCCTCCGAAGTGGGCGCGGCCGACGAGCTGGCCGCCGCCGCGTCCGCCGTCATGGGCCAGGGCAGCGAGGGCACGCCGGCGGTGGTGATCCGGGGTTTCGCGTGGCAGGCGCGCGCGGGCGCGACGGCCCGCGACCTGCAGCGCCCGCTCACTGAAGACCTGTTCCGATGACCATCGTTGCACTGTCTGGCGGCGTGGGCGGCGCCAAACTCGTCAGCGGCCTGGCCGCCGTGTGCGTGCCCGGCTCACTCATGGCCGTGGTCAACACGGGCGACGACTTCGACTACCTCGGCCTGCGCGTGTGCCCCGACATCGACAGCGTGCTCTACGCCGCGGCCGGGCTCAACGACACCGTGCGCGGCTGGGGCCGCGAGAACGAGAGCTGGAACTTCCATCACAGCCTGCCGCAACTGGGCTTCGAGAGCTGGTTCATGCTGGGCGACCGCGACCTGGCCACCCACGTGCTGCGCACCGACTGGCTCCGCCAGGGCGCCACGCTGTCCGAAGTGACGGCGCGCATGGCGCGTGCGCTGGGCCTGGCGTTCGACATCGTGCCCATGAGCGACGACCCCGTGCGCACGCACGTCGACACGCCCGAGGGCGAGCTGCCGTTCCAGGACTACTTCGTGCGGCGGCGCTGCGAGCCGGTGTGCCGCGGCATCCGGTTCGACGGTGCCGACAGCGCCCGCCTGGCCGCGCCGCTGGTGGCGCGCGCCGATGCCGGCGGGGTGGATGGCTGGGTGATCTGCCCCTCCAACCCGTTCGTGAGCATCGACCCGATGCTTGCCGTGGCCGGACTGCGCACGCGGCTGGAACAGCGCCGCGCGCCCTGCGTGGCCGTGAGCCCGATCATCGCTGGCCAGGCCGTGAAGGGCCCGGCCGCCAAGATGATGGACGAGCTGGGGCTGGAGGTATCTGCGCTGGGCGTGGCGCGGCGCTACGCCGGCCTCATCGACGGCCTGGTGCTGGACGAACGCGATGCCGCGCAGGCGCCCGCCATCGAGGCGCTGGGCATTCGGGTGGGCGTGACCGACACGCTGATGACCGATGCCGCCTCGCGCGAACGCGTGGCCCGCGCTTCGCTCGAATTGATCGCGCGCTGCGGCTGAACGGCTGGATCAGCCGGCCGCCAGCCGGCGCGCCAGCGCCTTCACGTCACCATCCACGGCCTGCTCCGCGCCGCCGGGTTCGAGCGAATCGAGCAGGCGGGCCAGCGTCTGCGCATGCGGCAGCAGCGGACCAAAGAAGCGCACGCGCTCGCCGCCATCCACCACCAGCACCGTGGGGAAGGTTTCGACGTCGATGTCGCCCACCAGGTCGGCTTCGTCCTCGATGTCGATCCAGCGCACGCGCGCCCGCGGGTGCCGCGCCGTCACCTCGTCGAACAGAGCGCGCCAGTCGCGGCAGGTACCGCACCATTCGGCGCAGAGGCAGGCGATCAGGCGGGAGGTGGGCGGCAACGTGGACATCGGCGGCAGGTCGGAAAGGGCGGCGCGCTGTCGCGCACTGGCTTGACTATTGTGACTCGTCCGCAAGAATGGACGGACCGGCCCGCCAGAGGCCTTCCCGCTCCAGGAGACATCCCATGGACACCACGACCCCTTCCCGCGCCGGCGCCGCGCCCGACCCGCGCAGCTTCGCGAGCTTCGCGGAGTTCTATCCGTTCTACCTGACGGAGCATTCCAACCGCACCTGCCGACGCCTGCACTTCGTGGGCTCGACACTGGCGCTGGCCTGCCTGGCCGCGCTGGTGTTCACGGGCCGGCCCGGCTTCCTGCTGGCGGGGTTGCTGTGTGGCTACGGGTTCGCGTGGGTCGGCCATTTCGGCTTCGAGAAAAACCGGCCAGCCTCGTTCAAGCGCCCGCTCTACAGCTTCATGGGCGACTGGGCGATGTACCGCGATATCTGGCTGGGCCGCATCCCATTCTGAGCGGCCAACGCGTGGCGCCCCACGACGGTGCGTCGCCGCGTTTACGTACACGCGGGCGCGCATGAATGTTTCAGATGGCGCACGCCGCCGCCAAGGCACTGTTACACACTGGGCGTGTAACAGTGCGGCGCTCGGGGTCAACCCTGTCAGACCGGTCTGGCAACGGCACGTTACGTGCTTGAACTTTGTCAAAACACCGGACTCTGTTGCCCATGAGCCGCCTGCTGCGCCACCCCCTCGTCGCCATGTTCGCTGCCCTGCTGTTGCTGGCGGGATGCTCGTCGCTGGACGAGAAGCAGCGTCAGTGGATCTTCCAGCCCAGCGACGCCAGCTGGGGCAACAGCGCCGCGATGGCCTCGGACATGAAGGACGTCTGGATCGACTTCGATTCGCGCGTATCCGGCGAATCCACGCGGCTGCACGGCCTGTGGATGGATGGCCCGCCCGAGGCCGGCGCCCTGGGCCCCGTGCTGCTGTTCCTGCACGGCGCCAAGTGGAACGTGGCCGGCTCGGCGCCGCGCATCCGCCGCATGCAGGAGCTGGGCTTCTCGGTGCTGGCCATCGACTACCGGGGCTTCGGCAAGAGCACGTCGTTGTTGCCCTCGGAGAAGACCGCCTACGAAGACGCCCGGGCCGCGTGGGACTGGCTGGCGAAGAACTACCCCGGCCGGCCGCGTTACATCTTCGGCCACTCGCTGGGTGGTGCCATCGGCATCGATCTGGCCGCGCAGGTGAAGGACGAGGCCGGCACCATCGTCGAAGGCACGTTCACCTCCATCCCCGAAGTGGTCAGCACCTTCAAGTGGGGCTGGCTGCCGCTGTCGGGCCTGATCACGCAGCGCTTCGAATCGACGGCCAAGGTCAACCGCATCGGCTCGCCGCTGATGGTGGTGCACGGCTCGGCCGACAACCTGATCCTGCCCTCGCTGGGCAAGAAGCTCTACGAGGCCGCCGTGGGCCCGAAGCTTTTCGTGCTGGTGGAAGGCGGCTCGCACTTCAGCACAAACACCATCGGCCACACGCAGTACCGCGAGGCGCTGCGCACGCTGTTCGGGGAGCAGCCCGCGTTCCAGCCGCAGGCGGCCGACACGCTGCAGGCCTCGGCGCTCTGACGCACGCAGGCCGGGCATGGCCTGCCGGTAGCGTCCCACGCGCTGCCTTCTGCTAACCTCGACCGGATGTCTTCCGCCTCCCGCGCGCAGGCCGACGCGCCGCGCGCCACGCCCATGCCCGATTCGCTCGTCGTGCTGGTGCTCACCCTGCTGCTGGGCATCCAGCCCGTCACCACCGACCTCTACCTTCCCGCGCTGCCGGCGCTCACCTTGGAGCTGGGCGCGCCGGTGGCGCGGTCGCAGCTCACGTTGTCGGCGCTGCTGCTGGCCTTCGGCATTTCCCAGCTGGTGTGGGGCCCGCTGTCGGACCGGTTCGGCCGCCGCCCGGTCCTGCTGTGGGGCCTGGCGGCGTACACGCTCGCGTCGGTGCTGGGTGCGCTGGCGCCCGACATGGCGCTGCTGATCGTCGCGCGCACCGTGCAGGGCGCGGCTATGGGCGCGGCCGTGATGTGCGCACGCGCGGTGGTGCGCGATCTCTACACCCCCGATCAGGGCGCGCGCGCCATGTCGCGCGGCCTCACGGGCCTGGGCGTGATCGCCTGCCTGGCCGTCCCGTTGGGCAGCGTGCTGGCCGAGCTGCTGGGCTGGCGCGCCGCGCTGCTGGCCCTGGCGCTGTTCGGCGCGGCCAGCCTGGCGCTGATCGCGCTGCGCTTCACCGAGACACTGCCGCAGCCGAACCCGCGCGCGCTGGAGCCCGCCACGCTGCTGCGCACCTGGGGCGCAATCGTGCGCAACCCCACCTTCCTGGCCTACAGCGCGCTGGCCTCGGCGTCGTATGGCGGGCTGTTCACCTTCCTCGCGTCGTCGTCGTTCGTGCTGATCGGTGTGCTGGGGC
>JAGOCV010000091.1 GCA_017998575.1 Burkholderiaceae bacterium | reverse complement strand
CGAGAAGACTGCGCCCGGCGCCACCGAGACAGCATGAGCGTCGCCCGCCCCGCCGAAGCAACCCTCACCACAGATCTTCCACATGACATCGTTCGCTGAACGCTGCGGCATCCACGATGCCGCGCGCGAGCATGCCCTCGTGCAGACGGCAGCGGCCATCGAGGCCAGCGGCGCCGAACTGGTCCGCTTCGTCTGGTGCGACGTGCACGGCGTGCTGCGCAGCAAGACGCTGGTGGCCTCGGCCGCCGCCGCCGCCATGCGCGACGGCGTGGGCCTGGTGAGCACGCTGCTGCTCAAGGACACGTCGGACCGCACCGCGTTCAAGGTGTTCGAGCCGGGCGGCGCCGCCGACCTGCCCGGATTCGAGTTCGCCAGCAACGTGATGCTGGTGGCCGACCCCACCAGCTGGCGTGAACTGCCGTGGGCCGAATCGAGTGGCTGGCTGCGCGCGCAGCCTTATATGCAGGACGGCACGCCCGTCGAGCTGGACACGCGCCGCGTGCTGCAACGCGCGCTCGACCGCCTGGCCGCGGCCGGCTACGGCATGAAGTGCGGGCTCGAAGTCGAGTTCCACATCTACCGCGTCGGAGACACGCAGGCCCAGCTCGACCCCGAGCGGGCGGGCTGGCCCGGCCTGCCACCGCGCGTGTCGATGATCCACCCCGGCTATCACATGCTGGCCGACGGCCTGTACGACATGGCCGAGGAACCGCTGCGCATCGTGCAACGCACGGCGCAGGCGATGAGCCTGCCGCTGCTGTCGCTCGAAGTCGAATTCGGGCCCAGCCAGGTGGAGGCGGTGTTCAACGTCAGCGACGCCCTCACCGCGGCCGACAATATGGTGATGTTCCGCAACGGCGTGCGCCAGGCGCTGCTGCGCGCGGGCTACCACGCCACCTTCATGTGCCGCCCGCCCTTCCCAAACATCATGTCGAGCGGCTGGCACCTGCACCAGTCGCTGGTCGACCTGAAGACTGGCGCCAACGCCTTCCGCCGCGAAACGCCGGCTACCGGCAGCACGCCCGACGCTGCGCAGCACACGCTGTCGGCCACGGGCGAGCAGTACCTGGCCGGCCTGCTGCGCCACGCGCGCGGCATGGCGGTGTTCTGCACGCCCACGGCCAACGGCTTCGGCCGCTTCCGTCCCAACGCGCTGGCACCCCAGGCGGTGCTGTGGGGCCGCGACAACCGCGGCGCCATGCTGCGCGTGGTGGGCGACTGCGGCGACAACGGCACGCGCATCGAGAACCGCATCGGCGAGCCGTCCGCCAACCCGTACCTCTACATGGCCGCGCAGATCCACGCCGGGTTGGACGGCATCGAGCAGCAACTGTCCGCGCCGTCCGCCACCGACTCACCGTATGGCGGCTCGCACGAGATGCTGCCCACCAGCCTGGGCGCCGCGCTCGACGCGCTCAAAGCTGACGACATGCTGTGCGAAGCCTTCGGCCGGCCGTTCGTCAATTACTATGAGCGCCTCAAGCGCGCCGAACTGGAGCGCTTCGAGGCCGCCGAAGACAAGGACGACTTCCAGCGCCGCGAGTACTTCAGCCGTTTCTGAGGGCGCCACGGCGCCCCTGCCCTCCGACACCGAACGATTCCCGCCCCATGATCACCATCCACCTCGTCGCCGCAGACGGCACCACCACCACGCTCGAAGGCAAGCCGGGCTTCAGCCTCATGGAAACCGCCGTGCACGCCAACGCGCCAGGCATCGAAGCCGACTGCGGCGGCCTGCTGACCTGCGCCACCTGCCACGTCATCGTGCGCGAACCCTTCGCCAGCCAGTTGCCCAAGGCGGCCGACGACGAGATCGCCATGCTCGACTTCACGGCCACCCCGGCCCAGCCCGGCAGCCGCCTGTCGTGCCAGATCCACCTGACCGATGCCCTCGATGGGCTGACGGTAGACTTGCCCGCTTCCCAACACTGAAGACAAGCCCCTCGCGGGGCGAGCGCGCCATGATCCTCGAACACGCAGACATCCGCATCGCACCGGGCCAGCAGGCCGCCTTCGAGGAAGCCATCCGGCGCGGCGTCGAAACCGTCATCTCCCGCGCGCAGGGCTTCATCGGCTACACCGTGCACCACGGCATCGAGACGCCCGAGCGCTACCTGCTGCAGATCCGCTGGCAGACGCTGGAGAACCACACGGTGGACTTCCGCGGCTCGGCCGCGTTCGGCGAATGGCGCGCCATCGTCGGCCCGTTCTTCGCGGCGCCGCCCACGGTGGAGCACTTCGAGCTCACGACCGGCAGCCACTGAGGGGCTGCGCCGTCCCTGCGGCGATCAGTTGCGGGCCGCGGCCGCTTCGTGGCCGGACACCAGCTTGTCCAGCAGGCTCATGAGCTGATCGGCCTCATTGGCCGACAGCGGCGACATGATCCGCTTCTGCGCGCGGCGCACCGCGCGTTTCATCGACTGCGCCACGGCTTCGCCCTCGGGCGTGGCCCACAGCAGCTTGCGGCGGCGGTCGATGGTGTCGGCCTCGCGCCGCACCCAACCCTTGGCTTCGAGCCGGGCAATGACCGATCCCGAAGTCGCCTCGTCGAACGCCACGCGCCGCGCCAGCGTGACCTGATCGGTGCCCGGCGCGGCGATCAGCACGTGCAGCATGGCGAACTGCACCGGCGTGACATCGACACCGGCCGTCTCCTCCATGAACAGGGCCACGGCCCATTGCTGCGCGCGCCGCATCAGGTAACCGGGCGCGCACTCGAAATCGAAGCTTCTCGGCATGCCCGGAGTGTGTGCGTCGCATCGGCGCCCGCCGAAGCGGGAATACCCTGTGCAGAGGTGCCGATTTGGTACGCATACTTACCAAATCCGACCTGTGCAGCCGCCGCCTGCTCCACGCCATGACCGCCGAAATGCCCCCCGCCACCGGCGTGCGCCGAGCGCTCTACGACGACATGTCGCCGCATCACCTCACACCGTTGTGGGAGGTGCTCCATGCCCTGGTCCCCCGCCAGCCCGCCAGCCCCTGCGTCGCGGCGCACTGGAAGTACGGCGACGTGCGGCCCTTCCTCCTGCGCGCGGGCTCGGCCATCACCGCAGAAGAAGCCGTGCGCCGCGTGCTCATCCTGGAGAACCCCGCCCTGCGCGGCCAGTCGTGCATCACGCAGTCGCTCTATGCCGGTCTTCAGCTAATCCTGCCGGGCGAACTCGCCCCCAGCCACCGCCACACGCAGAGCGCCCTGCGCTTCATCGTCGAAGGCACGGGCGCCTGGACGGCGGTGGACGGCGAGCGCGCCGTCATGCATCCGGGCGACTTCATCATCACGCCCAGTTGGGCCTGGCACGACCACGGCAGCGAAGCCGACGGCCCGGTGGTGTGGCTGGACGGCCTCGACATCCCCATGCTGCGCTTCTTCGATGCCGGCTTCGCCGAGAACGGCAGCGGCGCGCAGCCCCAGGCGCACGCGCCGGGCGCGAGCTTCGCGCGCTGGGGCCACAACATGGCGCCATTGCGCCAGCAACCGCCGTTCGGCCAGAGCTCGCCGATCTTCAGCTACCCCTATGAGCGAAGCCGCGAGGCGCTGCACGCGCTCGAGCGCGACGAGCCGCTCGATCCCTGGGACGGCGTGAAGCTGCGCTACGTGAACCCCGCCACCGGCGGCTCGCCCATGCCCACCATGGCCACCTTCATGCAGCGGCTGCCGCCGGGCTTCGACGGCCGGCCGTTCCGGCAGACCGACGGAGCGGTCTACAGCGTGGTCGAAGGCACCGGCTCGGTGCATGTCTCGCACGGCGATACGGCCCAGGTCTTCGAGTTCGGGCCGCGTGATCATTTCGTGATTCCTGCGTGGCACACTGCGCGCTGGCTTTCCGCAGGCGGCTGCGTGCTGTTCAGTTTTTCAGACCGCCCCGTGCAGCAGGCACTGGGCATCCACAAGGAAGAAAGGTTGTCATGAGTTTCGTTTTCGATCCGGCACCGGCAGTTTCGGTGCCCGTCGTGGGCAGCGCGGCGCGCTTCCCGGTGCGCCGCGTGTACTGCGTGGGCCGCAACTACGAAGAGCACGCCAAGGAGATGGGCTTCACCGGCCGGGAACCTCCCTTCTTCTTCCTCAAGCCGGCCGACGCCGTGGTGCCGGTCGACGCTGGCGCCGCGGGCCGTATCGCCTATCCCAGCCTCACCAAGAACCTGCACCACGAGATCGAACTCGTCGTGGCCATCGGCACCGGCGGCAAGGACATCAAGGCCGCCGACGCGTTCAAGCACATCTACGGCTACGCCACGGGCCTGGACATGACGCGCCGCGACCTGCAGAACGACATGAAGAAGCAGGGCCGCCCCTGGTGTATCGGCAAGGCGTTCGAGCAATCGGCGCCCATCGGCCCCATCACCCCTGCCGCCCAGGCCGGTGACATCGAGAAGGCCGAGATCTGGCTGCAGGTGAACGGCGCCGACCGCCAGCGCAGCAACGTGTCGAAGCTGATCTGGAACATCGCCGAAACCATCGAGCATCTGTCGGCCGCCTGGGAACTGCAGCCTGGCGACCTCATCATGACCGGCACGCCCGAGGGCGTGGCGGCCGTGGTGACGGGAGACACGCTCGAGGGCGGCGTGGCCGGCCTCGAGGCGATCAAGGTGACAATCGCCTGAAAGCATCCATGAAGCGGGCTGCGGCCCGCTTCATGCTTGTACAGCCCCTCGCCGCCCGCCACCCGCAGCGCGACACCCCGACTGAAACCCGCGAGCTCCCGCAGACGGAGCATGGAGACAACAGCTTGAAGGTCCTGCAATCCCTGGCCGCGCTCTGCGCCATCCTCGCCGGCGTCCTGCTGACGGGCATCACCCTCATGACCTGCGCCAGCCTGATCGGGCGCAACACCACGGGCGCCACCCTGGTGGGCGACTTCGAACTCACCGGCGTGGCCACCGGTGCGGCCATCGCGCTGTTCATGCCGTGGTGCCAGCTGCGGCGCGGCAACATCATCGTGGACTTCTTCACCACCCGGTGCTCGCGCGCCACCAACGACCGGCTCGACCGCCTGGGCACGCTGCTGCTCGCGCTGGCCTTCTCGTTGCTGGCCTGGCGCACCACGCTGGGCGGGCTCAACTCGTACAGCTCGGGCTCCGAGACCACCATCCTCGGCTTCCCCGAATGGGTGACGTACGCGGCCATGGTGCCGCCCTTCGTGCTGGCAGCCTTCATCTCGCTGCACCAGACCGTCTTCGGCTTCGCCGAGGACGCACCGGAGGCGCACGCATGAGATTCGCATCGCGACCCGAAGCGGCCCTCGCCGCAGTTCATCGCGCGGAGGCCCGGTCATGAGCGCCCTTTCCCTCACGGCCATGATCTTCGGGATCATGCTCGGACTGATGGTGGTCCGCACCCCCATCGCCATCGCCATGTTCGTGGCCGGCGCAGTCGGCTACGTGGTGCAGACCGGCTGGCTGCCGTTCTCCAACTTCCTGAACAACCAGGCGTTCGCCCGCTTCGCCAGCTACGACCTGTCGGTGATCCCGCTGTTCATCCTGATGGGGCACTTCGCCACTCAGGGCGGCATCAGCCGCGCGCTGTTCCAGTTCGCCGCCGCCATCATGGGCCGGTTCAAGGGCGGACTGGCCATGGCCTCGGTGCTGGCCAGCGCAGCGTTCGGCGCCATCTGCGGATCGTCGGTGGCCACCTCGGCCACCATCACCGGCGTGGCGCTGCCCGAAATGCGCCGGCTCGGCTATTCGGGGCGCCTGGCCACGGGCACACTGGCTGCCGGCGGCACGCTGGGCATACTGATCCCGCCCTCGGTACCGCTGGTCATCTACGCCATCCTCACCGAGCAGAACATCGCCAAGCTGTTCGCCGCCGCCATGGTGCCTGGCGTGCTGGCCATGGTGGGCTACATGGTCGCCATCGGCATCTACGTGCGGCTCGTGCCGGGCCAGGCGCCCGACGCCGGTGCATCCCCCGGCGAGCGACTGACGTGGCGCACGGCGCTGGGCATCCTGCCCATCGCCGTGGTCTTCCTGATGGTCTTCGGCGGCATCTACGGCGGCTTTTTCACGCCCACCGAGGGCGCGGCCGTCGGCGCGGCGCTCACCTTCGTGGCGGCGCTGCTCAAGCGCGAGATGACGTGGGAGAAGTTCAAGAAGTGCTTCTACGCCACGGCCGAGAGCTCGGCCATGATCTTCCTGATCTTCATCGGTGCCGACCTGATGAACTCGGCCCTGGCGCTCACGCAGGTCCCGAACCAGCTGGCCAGCGTGGTGGGCGGATGGGGCCTCTCGCCAGTGCTGGTGGTCACGGCCATCATGCTGTTCTACGTGCTGCTGGGCGCGGTGATGGACGAGCTCTCGATGCTGCTGCTGACCATCCCGATCTTCTTCCCGATGATCATGGGGCTGGATTTCGGCATGCCGAAGGAGTCGGTCGCCATCTGGTTCGGCATCATGGTGCTGATGACGGTGGGCTTCGGCCTGCTGGCACCGCCCGTGGGGTTGAACGTCTACGTGGTCAACAGCCTGGCGAAAGACGTGCCGATCGCCGAGAGCTACCGCGGTGTGGTTCCCTTCCTGATCAGCGACGTGATCCGCACCACCATCCTGCTGCTGTTCCCCGGCATTTCCCTGTGGCTGGTGCAGTACATCGGATGACGCATGGCGCGTCGCATGAAAGCTCCCTGACAGGGGCGTTCATCCTGGCGGCCGGGCGATGAGAAAAGGGGCCGTGCGGCCCCTTGTGCTTTGCGGCGCTGCGTCGCTTCAGCGGCGCAATGCGTCCTGTGCGAAGCCCGAGGTGATCGACTTCACCATCGCCGCGTCGGGCAGCTTGAGTGCGCGGCGCTCGGGAGAATCGTTGTAGGCCTGCTCGGCGGCCAGGAAGGCCTCGCGGTCGCCGTCCACTTCGAGTCCCCAGATGAACAGTGCGTTGTCGCGGTCGTGCCAGGCGAACGGGATGCGAAAACCGAAGCGCGCGCGCAGCGCTGGCATCGTGCCCTGCCACCAGGCCACGAAAGCATCGGCGAGTTCGGGCGCCAGCTGGTAGGTGCGCATCTGCACGGTGCGGGTGGGAGCGGCGGTCGTCGTCATGCCGGCGACTCTACTGCATACCCCATCGCACACCGCGCCGCTCATTCGACCTTGATGCCTGCCTCGCGGATGATGCGGCCCTGCCGCTGGACGTCGGCCTGCAGCGCACGCGCCGCCTCGGCCGGCGAGTTGGCGATGGCGCGCAGGTTGCGCGTTCGCAGTTGCGCCTCAACGGTCTCGGTGCGCAGCGCCCGCGCGACTTCGGCGTTCACGCGCGCGATAGCGGCCTGGGGTGTGCCGGCGGGCGCCAGCAGCACGAACGTCGCATCGCTCTCGAAACCCCTGACGCCGGCTTCAGCCAGCGTGCCGACACCGGGGAACTCCGGCAGGCGCTCGCGCCCCACCACAGTGACAAGCTTGAGCTTTCCCTCGCGTACCTGAGGCAGGCCCACGCCGGCATCGAACACCAGATCCACATGGCCGCCCAGCAGATCGGTGATCGCCGCGGCCAGCCCCTTGTAGGGCACGTGGTTGAGCCGGACACCGGCCTCGCGCTGGAAAAGCTCGGCCGCCAGGTGGGGGCCACTGCCCACGCCGGGCGTCGCGTAGCTCAAAGGACGCGGGCTGGCCTTGAGATGCGCGATCAGGCTGCGGGCGTCGGTGGCCGGGAAGGACGGCGCGGCAACCACCATCATCGACAGGCTCACCAGTTGCGTGACGGGCACGAGATCCTTCACCGGATCGAAGTCGGCGCGGTAGAGAAAAGGATTGACGGCTACGGCGTCAGCGCTGGTGGCCAGCCAGGTGAGGCCATCCGGAGCGGCCTTGGCTGCGGCCGAGCCGGCGATATTGCCGTTGGCGCCGGGCCGGTTCTCCACCACCACGGGCTGGCCCAGCGCTTCGGCCAGCGGTGGCGCGATCAGGCGCGCGATCACGTCCAGGTGACCACCAGTGGGAAAGCTCACCAGCAGACGCAGGGGCTGGGCGGGTTGCCAGGCCGGCTGCGCCCATACCGCCGGGGGCACGCATGCCGCAGCGAGGCTCGCCAGTGCGGATCGTCGATTCAGGGAAAACACCAAGACCTTCTCCTTCGCCAGGAAGGCTCGAACCTATCGCAGCAACGGTGGTGCGCCAACCAATGTTTTCCCATATGCATATCCGCTGCACCTTCAGCTAAGGGCATTCACCGTGGCCGGGGAACGCCCGATCTCCTATCTTGTCGGGCACTCGCATTACTTCCCCAGGAGAGACACAGCATGATCCAGCGACGCAAGCTTCTGCAGACCGGTGCCGCCGTGGCGCTGGGCGCCCCCGCACTGTCGGGTCTGGCGCAGAGCACCGTCACCTTGAAATTCCATACGTTCATGGCGCCCCAGTCGCAGGTCTGGCTCGACATGCACAAGCCGTGGATGGACAAGGTGGAGAAAGAATCGAACGGCCGCATCAAGTTCGAGGCCTATCCCGCCATGCAGCTGGGCGGCACGCCCGTGCAGCTGTACGACCAGGCCAAGGACGGCGTGGTCGACGTGGTGTGGACGCTGCCCGGCAACACCGCCGGCCGCTTCCCGCGCATCGAGGTGTTCGAGCTGCCGTTCATGATGACTAATGCCGAGGCCACCTCCAAGGCCTACTGGGAATACGTGCAGACCGTCGCCAAGGACGAGTTCAAGGACACCCACGTGCTGGCCCTGCAGGTGCACGGTCCGGGCGTGATCCACACGGCCGACAAGCCCGTGCGCTCGGTGGCCGACATGCGCGGCCTCAAGCTGCGTGCGCCCACGCGCCAGGTCACCAAGCTGCTGGGTTCGCTCGGTGCCACGCCCGTGGGCATGCCGCTGCCAGGCATCCCCGACGCGCTCTCCAAGGGCACGATCAACGGTTGCGTCATCCCGTGGGAAGTCGTGCCCTCGGTCAAGGTCAACGAACTCACGAAGTTCCATGCCGAGTTCGACCCCAAGGGCGGCTGCCTCTACACCACCACCTTCGTGATGGCGATGAACAAGGCCAAGTACGAATCGCTGCCGCCCGATCTCAAGAAGATCATCGACAACAATTCCGGCATGGCCACCTCGGCCTGGCTGGGCAAGACGCAGCAGGGCAACGATCCCAATGGCCGCAAGACGGCGTCGGACCGCGGCAACACCATCTTCACCGTGGGCGAGACCGAGGCCCAGGAATTCCGCCGCCGTTCGCGCGCCATTGAAGTCGAGTGGATGCAGGACATGGACAAGCGTGGCTTCGACGGCAAGAAGCTGATGGAAACCGCGCGTGCGCTGATCGAGAAGCACACCAAGGCGTAATCCAGGCGCGGGCCATCCGCGCCTCACCATCCTGCGAAGGCCCCCGCTGCGGGGCCTTCTGCATTTGGGGGCTCCCGTACACTCGGCCGCATGACATTCGCCAGCCCCATCAAGCATTGCCGCAACTGCGGAGCCGCCGTGGCCTACCGCCTGCCGGACGATGGGGACACCCGGGAGCGCGCCATCTGTCCGGCGTGCGCCACCGTCCACTACGAGAATCCGCTCAACGTCGTCGGCACCGTGCCCTACCTGGGCGACCGCGTGCTGCTCTGCAAGCGCAACATCGAGCCACGCTGGGGCAAGTGGACGCTGCCGGCGGGTTTCATGGAACTGGGCGAGACGGCACGCCAGGGCGCGTTGCGCGAGACCGACGAGGAGGCGGGTGCCAGCGTGCAAGCCGGCCCGCTGTTCACCGTGCTCAGCGTGCCGCGCGTAGGGCAGGTGCACCTGTTCTTCCTGGCGCAGCTCAATCACGACCGCTTCGACCCCGGCCATGAAACGCTGGAGGCGCAACTGTTCGCGGAGCACGAAATACCCTGGGACGAGATCGCCTTCCGGACCGTGAAAGAGACGCTCGAACACTTCTTCGCCGACCGGCGTGCCGGCGCGTTCGGCGTTCACACCATCGACATCGAATGACCACATCCCGCCAGCTCCTGCGCCTTGCCGCAGCCCTTGCCGCCCTGATGTACGCCGCCACCGCAGCGCGCGGCGAGCCCGTGGGCGAGGTCGACACCGCCTTCAAGCTCATCGGCCCCGACCACAAGATCGTCGTCGAGGCCTACGACGATCCCCGCGTGCAGGGCGTGACCTGCTATGTGTCGCGTGCCCGCACGGGCGGCATCTCTGGCGCGCTGGGCCTGGCCGAGGACAAGGCCGAGGCCTCGATCTCGTGCCGCCAGGTGGGGACGATCGCCTTCACCGAGCCGCTGCCGCAACGCGAAGAAGTGTTCAGCGAGCGCATGTCCATCCTGTTCAAGCGGCTGCGCATCGTGCGCATGGTGGACGCCCGGCGCAACACGCTGGTCTACCTCACCTACTCCGACCGGTTGATCGACGGCTCGCCCATGAACAGCCTGACGGCGGTGCCGGTGGACCGGGCAACGCCGATTCCGCAGAAGAAGAAATGACGGCCGGCGACGGTCAGATGTTCCACGTGAGCCTCTCGCCTTCGGGGCGGAGTTTCGAAGCGGGGCCGGCCGACACGTTGCTGGAGGCTGCCGAATTCGCCGGCATTGCGCTGGAGAGCTCATGCCGCAACGGCACCTGCCGCACCTGCATCCTGCGCGTGAGCCATGGCGAGGCGCGCCACATGATCGAATGGCCGGGCCTGTCGGCCGACGAGAAGCGCCAAGGCTGGATCCTGCCCTGCGTGGCGCATGCCGCCACCCATCTGGAGCTTGTGGCGCCTGCGATACGCTGATTGCCGCGACAGCGGTGAATGGACCGATACTGTCAGCCGGATACGCCAGTTTCAAGAACAAACATCGCTGCCGCCATGGATCTCAACACCCTCCTCTCCCAGCCGAACGCCCTGCCCAGTGCGCCGCAGGCCGTGGCCGAACTGATGAAGACCTTCCAGGAGGAAGACGCGCATTTCGACGACATCGTCGGCTGTATCGAGGCCGACCCTGTCATCGTCGCCAAGCTGCTGCGCCTGGCCAACTCGTCCATGTTCTACCGTGGCCGGCCCATCGAAAGCACCAACGAGGCCGTTCGCATGCTGGGCCAGACGAAAGTGCGCTCACTGGTGATCGGCCTGATCGCGCGCGACAGCTTCCCCGCCTTGCCCGAACACATCCTCAACCAGTTCTGGAGCTTCAGCACGACATGCGCGGAACTCTCGCGCTACATCGCCGGCGAAGTGAAATCAGACGAGGACGCTGCCTATACCGGCGGGCTGCTTCACATGATCGGCGAGCTGGTGATGCGGGTGGGCCTGCCGCGCCAGATGGCCACGCTCGATTCGAGCCGCAGCGGGCTGCTTTCGCTGGCGCGCGGCCAGGCCGAAGTGGCTTTGCTGGGTTACAGCTACGCCGAGGTCGGCGCTGCGCTGGCGCGGCAGTGGCAATTGCCAGACCGCATCGTGCGCATCATCGAACGGCACCGCCAGCCCGACCTGGACGACGCCGCCGACGTCAATGCCGCGGTCGTGCACATGGCATCCTGGCGCGCCCGCTCGCTCGAACTGGAAACGCCGGAAGACGACCAGATCCGCCTCTACCCCATCGCGATGGGCAAGGCGTTGGGCCTCGAGCCGGTGAAGATCGTTCGCTGGCTGCCCGCAGCCGCACGCTGACGCGTCGCGCGCGCACTGCGAACGACCGTCGGCACGCAGCAGCGTCCGATGTCAGTCGCGGCGGCCCTGACGGCGGCGCAGTGCGCCGATCAGGAACGCCACGGCGGCTGCCAGGAATGGCAGCAGCAGCCATCCCAGCGAAGGGGCGAGCACGCGCAGGACATCCATGTGGTTTTCTCCTGTGATGGATTCACTGTAGAGCCAACCTTCCGCGCACTGGGTTGCGAATTGTGAACGGCGTGAAATCGTTCCGACGCCGGGGCGATGCCCGATGCGTCAGCGCCAGTAGGTGCGCCACCCCACCAGCGCCTCCACCTCGCGGCCGAGCGAACGACGTTCCACCGAGAACACGAGTGCCTGACGCGGCGCGATCGGCAACACCCAGCGCGCATGCACGCTGGTGTTGTCGGGCTCGGGGCTGTAGCCCACACCCACATTGAGGAAGCTGCCCATGGCACCGGTCTCGCGGTAGGCGTCGAAGGCGATGGCCTTGCTGCCGCCCCCGAGCGCGCTTTCGCCCGCGTAGAAGGTGCCGGCCACGCTCCAGTGAGGCGCCACGTCGGCCGCCAGGCCCACGCTGGCCAGGCGGTTGCGCCAAGGCGCCGGGAAGCCCTGCCGCACCGAGGCGAACCATTGCAGGCGCTGCGCCGCGCCGGTGAAGCGGCTTCCCACGCGCAGCTCGACGCGTTGTTCCGTCTGCCCGACGCTGCGGTCACGCCACTCGTATGCCGTGGCCCAGTCGAGGCCGCCCTCGGTGCGCGAGCGGTAACCCACCCGTGCCGTCCACGATGGCAGCGGCGTGGGATCGGTCAGCCGCTCGGCGGGCAGTTCGCGGCCGTTGCGGCCCAGCACCAGCTCGACCTGATCAGTGCTGTTGCGGTTGATGAGCAGGCCAGCCAGGGCGGTGCCGGTATCGCCAGCCGACAGGCTGGAGCGGCCCGCCAGCAGTTCGATCCGGTAACGCCATTGCTGCTCGAGCTGCGACAGGCCTTCGGACGCCTCGGGATTGCCGGGCGAGCGTGCGGTGGCCTCGTCGAAGCGTTGCTTCGCCTCGTCCAGCCGCAGGTCGGCCAGATCGGCCCAGCCCAGTCCGTTGATCGCATCGATATCCGCAGCATCGCGCTGCAGAAGCCGCTCGTAGATGGCACGCGCATCGGCCGTGCGTCCCTGGGCACGTGCGACGCGCGCGGTGCCCAGCAGCGCATCGCGCGCGTCGGGCTGTGCACGCAGCAGGTCGTCGTAGAGGGCGCGGGCGGCGCGCGTCTCGCCGCGCCATTCGTGGGTGACGGCGAGATCGAGCACCGGCGCGCGCTCGGCCGGCGCCAGGCGGCGCGCGGCCTGCAGGCGCGCGAGAGCCTCGTCCAGCCGCCGCGCATCGCGCGCGGCCACGCCACGCAGCCAGTCGACGCGCCAG
>JAGOCV010000090.1 GCA_017998575.1 Burkholderiaceae bacterium | reverse complement strand
ACACTGCGCCATCGTTCGAATACACGATGTTGTTCACCAGCAGTTGCCCGCCGGTGGCGGCGAGCGTGATGTCGCCGCCGCCGGCATAGATCTGGTTGCCGGTGGTGATGCCGCCGGCGCTGGACGTGAAGCCGATGTTGCCGCCACCCGCGTTGATCTCGGAGCCCGATGTGGCGATGCTGCCGCCGGCATTGAGCGTGATGTCGCCACCGTTGGACTTGAGCCCACCGACGTTGATGACACCCGCGCCACCGGCGGTCAGGGTGATGTCGCCGCCGCGCGTGCTGATCGTGTCGTAGGTGTTCTGGAAGAAGATGCCGCCCTGCTCGCCGCCAACCGTGTCCGAGACGGTGGTCCGCATCGTGAAGCTGCCCGTGGCGTTCTGCTTCATGTCGAGCGTGCCGCCGCCCAGATCCTCCATGAAGATGCGGTCGCGCGCTTCCAGCACGACGTTGGCTGTCGCGCCAATGCCTTCGAGCGTGCCCTTGGAGATACGGCTGTCGCCCGCAGCACTGGCCGTCAGCTGGAACGGGTTTGTCAGGTCGCCGTCGTTCGTACCCTGGCCCGCAGCCTGGTTGGTAATGGTGATCTTGCGCGGATCGAGCAGCAGCGTGCCGCTGTCGCCGGTATCGGAGCGCAGATCGGCCGTTCCGCTGAACACCAGCGTTTCCTTGCCCGACACCTCGGCATCGCCGCCGCTGGCACCGCCCGCGCCGCGTGCCGAGATCGAACCGTCGTAGCGCGTGACGCCGTCGGCCCAGACCACGACCGAGCCGCCCTGGCCGGCCGTGCCATCTGCGCGGATCGAGGCCGAGCCGGCGACGTACGTGATGTCGGACACGATCTGGCTGCCGCCGGCGGTCTGGACAGCAGCGCCCCGGTATTCCCCGCCCACGCGTACCGTGCCGCCCGTGGCGCCGCTGGCATCCACCTGCGCGCCGGCCATCAGCCCCGTCTGCTGGCCGGCCACGACGATGCGGCCACCCGCACCCGTGTCGCCGCGCGCCGCCAGTTGCCCGGACACCGCGGCCGTGCCGCTGTCGTTGCTCACCTCGATGGCGCCGCCGCGCACGCCCGAGACATCGATCTGTCCCGACGACAGCGTCTCGCCCGCCGAGGCCGAGAGGATGACGGCGCCTTCACGCTCCTCGATCGAGGTCGCGCGCAGCAGGCCGGTGTTGTTGACCACCATGCCGGTGAGTTCGCGCGCACCGCGCGCGCTCAGTGCGATCTGGCCGCCGTCCGCGCTGATGACGCCGGCGTTGTGCACGCTGGCTACTTCACGCACCGAGTCGCCCGAGACGGAGAACGACACCAGGCCGTCCGGCCGCGTGTCGATGGTCACGCGGTCGGCCGAGGCCAGTTGCACGACGCCGCCCGGTGCGTTGATCTGCCCGGTGGCGGTGTTGACCACCCGGTCGGCCGCCAGCAGCGCGAAGCCGCCTTCGCGGATGGTGATGATGCCGGCGTTCTCGACCGCGCCTGCCGCGCCAGCGCCGCGTGTGAAGCTGTAGCGCCCGGCCATGAAATCGTCGTTGGCGATGGACAGCGTGGTGGCCACCAGCGCACCCGTGTCCACGCGCGAATCGCCGCCGAAGAACACGCCGTTGGGGTTGACCAGGAACACCTGGCCGTTGGCCGACATGGAGCCCAGGATGCTCGACGGATCGCCGCCGGTGACGCGGTTGAGCACCACGCTGTTGGCACCGGGCTGCACGAAGGTCACGCCCGCGCCGGCGCCGATGGAGAACGAGCCCCAGTTGATGATGGCGCGGTCGGTGTACTGGTTGACGGTCTGCTGGTTGCCGTTCTGGCTGACCGACGCGGCGCCACCCACGACCTGGGGCGCGGTGGGCAGGACCTGGGCCCGCGACGCGGGGCTGGCCATCACGGCCAGCGCCAGCGCGACCAGGCAGGCCGCGGGCTTGAGGACGGGCACGGGCGCCGCCGCGGCCGGCCGCCGGCGGGGGCCCGTCCTCGTTCTTGCGCCTTGGCTTGTCACTGCGGCCCCTTCCTCTTCATGTGCTCTTGCTCTTGTCTTTCTGCCGGGTCTCAGAACGCCAGGTTGACGCTGAGCCAGATGCGCTCGGACTGCTTGCGGTCGAACACACGGATCATCGGTTTCGCCACCTCGACCTTGAACTGCCCGTAGTTGCCCAGGTACTGCGTGTAGCCGACGCCCAGGGACGACGCACGGTCATAGCCCAGGAACGGTCCCTTGTTCTTCACGCCGCCGAGGTCGGCGAACACCGCCGCATAGCCCGGCTTGCTGGCCACCATCAGCTGGCGGCGCAGCTCGAACGTCATCTGATAACCCGAATCCCCCCGCAGGATGGACGGCGTGTAACCGCGCACGCTGCTCTCGCCGCCCAGCGGCATCTTCTCGGCGTCCGGCACTGCCCGTGTGGACATGACGTACTTGCCACGGAAGAAGAAGTCCAGGTTGCGCCCCGCGCCGGTGAGGTAGGTCCACTCGGCATCGAGCTTGAAGAACCTCTCGAACTCGCCGGTCACGCTGTCGCTGCCGCTCTTGAGTGCGTTGGTGGAAGCCGCCACCGAAACGGAGTTGGCCGACGAGTCGTTCGCCACCCAGTTGGCGTAGACCGAGCCCACCAGCAGTGGCAGCTTCGATTCGGAAAATGGTATCCCCAGCACGCGCTGCTGGCTGGTCGTCTGGCGCCATTGCAGCGCGCCTATGACATTTTTCGCCCGTGAACGCACGAAGGGATAGGAAAGCGTGGCATCGGCACTACGCACCTTGCCGGAGATTTCCAGCGGAGCGAACACGCCGCCCAGGTCGTAATCGGTGGCGGTGCGCGACAGACCCAGCCGCAGGCCGTCGTGACCCAGGGGAATCGTGTAGCCCAGGCGGTTCCATGCGAACAGCTGCTCGGTCGAGCGGATCACGCGCAGCGAAAGCTGGTCGCCCAGGCGCAGCGGGTTGTTGAACTCGATGCCGGCGTCCCAGCGGCGCTCTCCCGTGGTCGCGCTGCCGTAGTTGTTGGCGCCCATCGACACGCCCACCGGCTTGTCCTGGGTTTCGATCTCGACCATCGAGGTGCCGAACTTCTGGCCCGGCGCCAGCGTGGCGCGCGCGCGCAGGCCGGGCAGGTCGTTCATCAGCAACAGCTGGCGTTCGAGCCGCGCGTCGGTCACCAGATTGCTGCCGTCGCCCATGAGCAGCGGCGTGACGTACGGGTCGAGGAACGCTCGGCCGTAGCGGCCTTCGCTGCGGAACATGACCGACTCCACGCTGCCCTCGATGATCTGGATGGTGACCAGGCCGTCTTCCACCCGTTGCGCCGGCAGGTAGGCGCGCGCGACGGTGAAGCCGCGAGAGCGGTAGAAGGCGGTGATGCGATCGGCGATGCGGTCGAGTTCACCCAGGGTGAGCTGCAGGTCGAGATAGGGCTCGACCAGCTGGCGCAGCAGGGCTTCGCTGAACTGCGTGTTGCCCTTGAAGGTGAAGCCGCTGACCAGGAAACGCTGCGTCTGCGCCCGTTGCTGCACCGCCGGCTCGCGCGAGAACATCACCTCCGGTGGGGCGCTCAACTGCGGCAGGCGCGGCTGCATCACCGAGTCCTGGACCGCACCCGGTGTCGGAATCGGCGGCAACTGGGCCTGGGCCCATCCGCAGGCCAGCAGCAGGGGCAAGGCCAAGGCGCGCGGCATGGCGCCACACATCCTGCGCGCGGGGGCCGCGCACGGCCCGGCGAACCTTGCGCGCGAAGGCTGGATCGTCATCGTGGGTCAGCGGGGCGCGGCGCGCTCAGCTGGCGGAATTCGTGCGAGGCTGGGCCGCCAGACGCGCACGCACCTGCTCGGCCTCGGCCGGCTGCAGGCGGCGGAAGGCGGCGTCGCGGTTGTTGGCACCGTTGCGGTTGCCCGCGTTGGCTGCAATGGAGAACCAGTAGGCGGCCTCGACATAGTTGCGCGGCACGCCGCGGCCATTGCCGTAGAGCACGCCAAGGTTGTTGGCGGCCGCGCCGTGGCCCTGCTGGGCGGCAGCGCGGTACTGGGCCACGGCCGCTTCATAGTTCTGCGGCGCCAGCGAACCCTTTTCATACACCACGCCCAGATTGTTCTGTGCCTGGGCCAGGCCGAGTTCGGCTGCGCGACGGTAGAGCGCCAGCGCGCCGGCAGGATCGGCGGGCACGCCACGGCCGGCTTCCTTGAGCACGGCTAGATTGTTCATGGCGTTGCGATCGCCGCGCTTGGCGGCCTCGTCGTACCAGCGGGCGGCCTGGACCGGATCGGACTGGCCGGGCACCACGCCCTTGTCGAGCAGCACACCCAGGTTGTTCTGCGCGCCGCGGTTGCCGCCCTGCGCACCCTTGAGGTACCAGTCGCGCGCCTGGGCACGGTCGGCCGGCACGCCCAGGCCCTTTTCGTAGAGCACGCCCAGGTTGTTGAAGGCGTCGGCATTGTTGCCAGCCGACAGCCACAGACGGCGGGCTTCCTCGTACTGGCCCGCCCGGGCAGCCTTGAGGCCATCCTGCACGGGATTGGCGTTGGCGCCCAGGAAGGACATGGCCAGAACCACACCCACGAGCGATCGGATCAACGGTACGCGCCGCATGCTGCTTTCCCCTCGTCAATTTATTGCCCGGATGCGTGCAACCAACGCCTGGTTACGTTTTCACGTGGAAAAAGCACGTGACCGGACAAGTTCGCGTGCGCTTCTCCAGTGGCATCCACTAGAATTTTTAGAATAACACACGGAAACTTCGCGTAACACGATGCATCGACAAGATGCAACGGCCTGGGCAGCGAGGTGCCAACTTTTCCACCAATGAGGGGGTTCAGCCGATGCTCGACGATACGGACCGCAAGCAGTTCCAGCAGGTCTTTCCGCAATTCGTCTCGCGCATGACGCCGCGCGGCCTGCAGCGCCTGCTGGACGCCTGCGTGAGGGCCGACGTCCGCCCGGGCTACAACATCTTCCGCGACCGGATGCCCACCGACTCGGTGCACTTCATCCTCGAGGGGGAAGCCGACATCTTCGTGGAGCAGGACGACCGCACGATCCCGCTGGGCAAGGTGAAGGCCGGCGCACTGCTGGGCGAAATCTCGGTGCTCTCGCGCCAGCTGGTGGCCAGCTCGACCGTGCAGGCCACCACGCGCGTGCGTTCGTTGCGGCTGCAGCACCAGTCGCTGGAGCTGCTGCTGACCGACGAGGAGGCCGGCCCACCGCTGCTGGAGCTGTTCTCCGAGACCCTGGCCTCGCGCCTGCAACCCCTGGCAGCCGCCTGACGGCCGCGACAGCCCCGAAAGACGCCATGACCCTGCTGCCGTTCCTGCGCGACCTGCCCGCCTTCGAGCGCTTCGACGAGAAGGAACTCGATGCCTTCGTCGCCAGCTCCCGCCTGTACGAATTTCCCGAAGGCCACCGCTTCTCCGGTGAGAACGAGCCCGGGTCGTCCACCTACCTGCTGGTCACCGGCCGGGTGCGCGTGTTCCACCACGACGCCATGGTCGGCGCCACGCTGTCGGTCAACGAGGTGTGCTCGGGCGAGATGTTCAACGTGCTGTCGCTGGTGGGGCCGCTGTCGGTGTCCACCACGGCCGTGGCGCTGGAGCCCTCGATCGCACTCGAATTCCCGCGCGATTCGCTGCCCGAGATCAAGCGCGCCGTGCCACGCGTGGCGCACCAGATCCAGTACATGATCGCCATCCAGCTGGCGAACGCGCTGCAGGCACGCAACACCGCGCTGCGCTCGCGGCTGTGACCGCCATGGCGCCGCGCCTGGCTGCGTGGGCAGGCGCCGCGCTGCTGCTCGCCGGCTGCGTGACCACGCAGCCTTCCGACCCCTATCTGCTGGGCGGCCGCCTGCCCGATCTGGCCGGGCTGTCGTTCACCGATGCCGACGCGGCCCTGACCACGCGGCCCGCCGTGGCTCCAGCCGAAGACAGCGAGCCTGTGCGGGACGGCAGCGTGGCCCCCGCGCCCGCCACCGTGATCGTGCAGGCTGCACCACGCCCTGCCCCCGCGGCATTGCCGGAGGGCGGCGACATCTGGTCGCGGCTGCAGGCCTCCAACCTCATTGCCCCGCTGCCCGACGAGCTGGCCGGCGCGCTGATCCGTGACTACGCGAGCCGCCCCGACTTCCTCGCACGCGCCATGCAGCGCAGTGCGCCCTACCTGCACCACATCGTTGACGCGCTGGAGCGCCAGGGCCTGCCGGCAGAGCTGGCGCTGCTGCCGGTGATCGAGAGCGGGTTCGATCCGCGCGCCCTGTCGCCGGCCGCCGCCAGCGGCATCTGGCAGTTCATCCCCGAGACGGGCCGCCGCTACGGCCTGCGCCAGGACTGGTTGCGCGACGAACGCCGCGATCCGCTGGCGGCCACCGGCGCCGCGCTGTCTTATCTCAGCGATCTGTACCGCCGCTTCGGCGACTGGCACCTGGCACTGGCCGCCTACAACTGCGGCGAAGGCTGCGTGGCGCGCGCCATCGACCGCGCCCGCGCCAACGGCCGCACGCCGGATTTCGTCGGCATCCTGCCGTGGCTGCCCGCCGAGACGCAGGGCTATGTGCCGCGCTTCGTGGCCGTGCGCACGATCTTCCGCAACCCGGTGGCGCACGGCGTGGCACTGCCGGCCACCAGCCGCTCGCAACGCATCGTGCTGCAACAGCTCGACCGCGACGCCGATCTGGCCACGGTGGCGCGGCTGGCGGGTGCGGCAGAGGACGACATCGCCATGCTCAACGCCGGCGTGCTGCGCCAGGTGGTGGCGGGCGACGGTCGCCATCTGTGGCTCACCGAGGTGCAGGCGCGCCGCCTGCGGGCCGCGCTGGCCGCCTCGCCGGACAACGCGCCCGCGTCGCTGCTGCGCCTGAAGGCCGTCGAGGCCCGGCCCTCCGAGCCGCTGGGCGCCTTCGCGGCGCGGCACAACATCGATGTGGCGCGGCTGCGCAGCATCAATGCCATCCCGGCTTCGCTCTCCACCATCCGCTCGGGCACGCTGTTCGTGCCGATGCAGGTGGCCGAGACGTCGCCGCTGGTGCTCGCCAGCCTGTCGCCGCTGCGCATGCAGGGTGAGGAAGAGTTGCAGCGGCAGCGCCAGTCGCTCACGGCCACGGCAAGCCGTGACGAGGCGCTGATGGCGCAGCATCCCGAATGGGTGGAAAGCGGTTGGTCGCCAGACCGATTGCAACTGCCCGGGCTGCGCCGGCGTCGTTGACGGCGGCAGCGCCTGGGCGCGCGCTCAGGCGTCGAGCCACTTCTGCAGCAGGCGGGCCTGGCCCATCGCCGGATCCAGCTCATAGGCCGCGAAGCCTGAGCGCGCGTAGAGCCGCTGGGCCGGCATGTTGCCCGTCAGCACTTCGAGCGTGAGCTTGCAGGCGCCGCGCGCGCGAGCCTCGTCCTCGACCGCGGCGAGCAAGCGCTCTCCGATGCGCTGGCCGCGATGGCCCGATGCCACGACGAGGTCGTGCACGTTCACCAGTGGCCGCGCGGAAAAGGTGGAGAAGCCCTCGAAGCAGTTGGCCAGGCCGACAGGCTCGCCGCCTCGCAGCGCCAGCAGGCTGAACGCGTGAGGCCGCGCGGCCAGCCCGGGCAACAGCGCGGCGCGCGCTGCCGGCGACAACGGCTCGCCACCGCCCGCCGGATCCCGCGCATAGGCATCCAGCATGGCGAGCAACATCCCGCCGTGCGCCGGATCGGCATAGTCCACGCGCACGATGGCGACGCCGCCATCCGCCATCGGCACGCGCGTCACCGCTGCACCAGCAGCCAGGCCGCGAGGACGAACGACAGCGCCGATGCGGTGAGCGACACGGCCAGCAGCAATTGCGTGCGCGCCAGCCGTCGCTCCAGCAGTACCGACGCCTGCTGCACGGCGTCGATGGTCTTTTGCACGTCCACCGCCAGCTGCTTGATCGACTCGGCGTTCTGCGTGGCGGCGGCCTGCAGCTCGGCGATCTGCTGCTCGACCACCTCGGGGCCGGGGGCCGCGTTCTTGCTACGCGTGAACAGCGGCTTGGTCAGCGAGATGAGATCGGGCAGGTATGAGACCGCGATGTTGATCCAGGGCGACATGGGCGGGCGACTCCTCGTCAGTCGTGGGGATGGGTGGGGTGCGTGCGGTCAGCAGGCCCGTACGGCGTCGGCCAGGCGGCGCGCGGCGACTTCGGCGCGCGCGGCTTCCCGGGCTTCCACCATCACGCGCACCAGCGGCTCGGTACCGCTGGGGCGGATGAGCACGCGGCCCTGGTCGCCCAGTTCGCGCTCGACGGCAGCGATCTCCGAGGTAACGGTGGCGCTGCCCTTCCAGTCCTGGTCGGGTCGCAGGCGAACGTTGATCAGGGTTTGCGGATAGAGCTGCACGCCAGCCAGCAGCTGCGCCAGCGACTGGCCACTGCGCACGCAGGCCTGCAGGACCTGCAGCGCGCTCACCAGGCCGTCGCCGGTGGTGTGGCGGTCGAGCACCAGAAGGTGACCGGAACCCTCGCCGCCGAGCAGCCAGCGGTGATGCTCCAGCGCCTCGAGGACATAGCGGTCGCCCACCCTGGCGCGCTCGAACTTCACGCCGCGCTCTCGCAGGGCCAGCTCCACCGCCATGTTGGTCATGAGCGTGCCTACCACGCCGGGCACGACTTCATCGCGAGCCAGCCGGTCGGCCGCCATCAGGTAGAGCAGCTCGTCGCCGTTGTAGAGGCGGCCCGTGGCATCGACCACCTGCAGGCGGTCGGCATCGCCATCGAGCGCGATCCCGTAGTCTGCATGGTTGGCACGCACTGCGCGCACCAGCGCCTCGGGGTGGGTGGCGCCCACCTCATGGTTGATGTTCAGGCCGTCGGGCGCGCAGCCGATGGCGATGACATCGGCGCCCAGTTCGTGGAACACCTTGGGCGCGATGTGATAAGCCGCGCCATGGGCGGCGTCGACCACGATCTTCAGGCCGCGCAGCGTGAGGTCGTGCGGAAAGGTGCTCTTGCAGAACTCGATGTAGCGGCCGGCCGCATCGCCCAGCCGGCGCGCCTTGCCGATGGCGGCCGAATCCGCCCACACCGGGGGTTCTTCGAGCGCGGCCTCTACGGCCAGTTCCCACGCGTCGTCGAGCTTGCTGCCCTTGGCGCTGAAGAACTTGATGCCGTTGTCGGGGAAGGCGTTGTGGCTCGCGCTGATGACCACGCCCAGGCTGGCACGCTGGGCCCGCGTGAGGTAGGCCACGCCGGGCGTGGGCAAGGGACCGAGCAGCACGACATCGACGCCGGCCGAGTTGAAGCCCGATTCGAGCGCGCTCTCCAGCATGTAGCCCGACAGCCGGGTGTCCTTGCCGATCAGCACCGTGGGCCGTTCCTCGGTGCGCCTGAGCACGCGTCCCACGGCATGCGCGAGTTTGAGCACGAAGTCCGGCGTGATCGGCGGCTGCCCCACGGTGCCACGGATGCCGTCGGTGCCGAAGTACTTGCGGGAGGTCGTCATGGTTGTGGTTCTGGTTGGTGGCGAAGGAAAAGGATCGACTGGTCAGCCCACGGCTGCCGGCTGTTGCGCGGCGGCCGCCCGCCACACCGCGAGGCCGGCCACGGTGGCCGCGACGTCGTGCACGCGCAGCACGCGCGCCCCGCGGTCGGCCGCCAGTACGGCGGCCATCACGCTGGGCACCAGCCGATCTGGCACGTCCAGGCCCGTGACGGCACCCAGCGACGACTTGCGGGACCAGCCGGCCAGCACCGGCCAGCCCAGCGCCAGCAGCTCCGGCTGGCGCGCCAGCAGCGCGAAATTCTGCTCCACCGTCTTGCCGAAGCCAACGCCCGGGTCGAGCACGATGCGCTCGCGCGCCACGCCCAGCGATTGGAGCGCCTGGGCCTGCGCCTGCAGGAATGCGCCCACCTGCGCCGGGACATCACCCGCCATGGGCGCGACCTGCATGGTCTGCGGATCGCGGTGCATGTGCATGAGGCAGACACCACACGACGGATGACCCGCCACCACGTCCCGCGCGCCGGGGCGGCGAAGCGCCCAGATGTCGTTGACGATATCGGCGCCCAGATCGAGCACGGCCTGCATCACTTCCGGCTTGTACGTATCCACAGACACAGGCACGCCGAGCATGACGGCGCCACGCACTACGGGCAGCACACGCGCGAGCTCTTGCGCGAGCGGCACGGCCGGACTGCCGGGCCGCGTCGATTCGCCGCCGATATCGAGCATGTCGGCGCCTTCGCGCAGCAGCCGCTCGCAGTGGGCCAGCGCGGCGGTGGCGCCATCGTGGCGGCCGCCATCGGAGAACGAATCGGGCGTGGCATTGACGATGCCCATCACGCGCGGCACCGACAGGTCGATACGGAAGCGGCTGGTCTGCCAGTGGCTCATCGTTGGCCTGTCCGGAAAAGGAAAGCGGGGCCCGAAGGCCCCGCCGTTCGCCTGCGTGGCAGGCAAGCCATGTGCATCACGCGGCCGAGGGCGCAGCGTCCGGCTTGACGGCTGGAGCGCCCCCGCTGGTGTCACCGCCCTGCGTGGGCGTGCGCGGCGTCCAGTCCTTGGGCGGGCGCGGCGGACGTCCGGCCATGATGTCCTCGACCTGCTCGCGGCCGATGGTTTCCCACTCCATGAGGGCGCGCGTCATCACCTCGACCTTGTCGGCGTTCTCGGAGAGCAGCTTCTCGGTCAGCGCGTATTGCTCGTCGAGGATGCGGCGGATTTCCTGGTCCACCTTCAGCATCGTCGCTTCGGCGATGTTGGTGGTCTGCGTGACGCTGCGGCCCAGGAACACTTCGCCTTCGTTCTCGGCGTAGACCATGGGGCCCAGCGCTTCGCTCATGCCGTAGCGCGTGACCATGTCGCGGGCGATCTTGGTGGCGCGCTCGTAGTCGTTCGATGCGCCCGTCGAGATCTTCTTGACAAACTGGTCTTCAGCCACACGGCCACCGAAAAGGATGCTGATTTCGGCCAGCATCTGCTCGCGATAGCGCGAGAGGCGATCCCGCTCGGGCAACTGCCACGTCAGGCCCAGCGCGCGGCCGCGCGGCATGATCGTGACCTTGTGCACGGGGTCGGTGTTGGGCGAGAGCAGCTCGGCCACGACGGCGTGACCCGACTCGTGGTACGCCGTGGCCTGCTTTTCCTCGTCGGTCATCACCATGGTGACGCGCTCCGGGCCCATGTAGATCTTGTCCTTGGCCTTCTCGAAGTCCTGCATCTCGACCACGCGCGCGTTGCGGCGCGCGGCCATCAGGGCGGCTTCGTTGCACAGGTTGGCCAGATCGGCGCCGCTCATGCCGGGCGTGCCGCGCGCGATGATGCTGGCATTGACGTCCTGGCCGATCGGCACCTTGCGCATGTGCACGGCGAGGATCTGCTCGCGGCCCTTGATGTCGGGCAGCGTGACGTAGACCTGACGGTCGAAGCGGCCCGGTCGCAGCAGCGCTGCGTCGAGGATGTCGGGGCGGTTGGTCGCCGCCACCACGATCACGCCGAGGTTGGTTTCGAAGCCGTCCATCTCGACCAGCATCTGGTTGAGGGTCTGCTCGCGCTCGTCGTTGCCGCCGCCCAGGCCCGCGCCCCGCTGGCGGCCGACCGCATCGATTTCGTCGATGAAGATGATGCAGGGCGCGTTCTTCTTGGCGTTCTCGAACATGTCACGCACACGCGATGCGCCCACGCCCACGAACATTTCCACGAAGTCGGAGCCCGAGATGCTGAAGAACGGCACCTTGGCTTCGCCCGCGATGGACTTGGCCAGCAGCGTCTTGCCGGTACCCGGAGGGCCGACCAGCAGCAGGCCGCGCGGAATGCGGCCCCCGAGCTTCTGGAATTTCTGCGGATCTTTCAGGAAGTCGACGACTTCCTTCACTTCTTCCTTCGCTTCGTCGCAACCGGCGACGTCGGCGAAGGTGATCGGATTGCTGTTCTCGTCGAGCAGGCGCGCCTTGCTCTTGCCGAAGCTGAAGGCGCCGCCTTTGCCTCCACCCTGCATCTGGCGCATGAAGTAGATCCACACCCCGATCAGCAGCAGCATCGGGCCCCAGCTGACCAGCAGGGTCATGAGGAGGGAGCCTTCTTCACGCGGCTTGACGTCGAACTTGACGTTGTTGTTGATCAGGTCACCCACCAGGCCGCGATCGAGGTAGGTGGCCGTGGTGCGCACCCGGGTGTCGTCGGTGGTGATCGCAAGGATCTCGGTGCCGCCCTGGCCTTCCTGGATGATGGCGCTCTTGATGCGGTTGCCGCGCACCTGTTCCAGGAAGTCGGAGTAAGCGATGCTGCTGGCGCCGGCCGTGCCACGGGCGTCGAACTGTTTGAACACAGTGAACAACACCATGGCGATGACCAGCCAGACGGCTACTTTGGAAAACCACTGATTGTTCAAGCGAGGCTCCGGATCGTTTTCAGCCACGGGGGGCCGGAAGGGGGGACAGCAGACAGTTGCGGTCCATTTTAGGTGTTTCAACCCGGCCGAGGCCGACCTTTGCCAATGGCGGCCATAGGGTTTGGACGGGATTGCGTGTGTTTTTGTATCGAATCAGCGCCCGACCGGGCCCTTCGGGCCGATGCCGACGAGGAAAGTTTCCGACGACTTGTCTCGTGAAGCCTTGGGCTTGATGGGCTTGGCGATGCGGAAGTGCTCCTTGAAGAGCTTGACCAGCTGGCTGTAACCGCTGCCATGGAACAGCTTGACCACCAAGGCGCCCTCGGGCTTGAGGTTGTTGAGCGAAAACTCCACCGCCAGCTCGACCAGATGCGCGATTCTCGCGGCGTCGGACGACTCGATGCCCGACAGGTTGGGGGCCATGTCGGACACCACCACGTCGGCCCGGCGGCCAGCCATCACGTCCTCGAGCCGCGCCAGTACCTCGGGCTCGCGGAAGTCGCCGTTCAGGAAGGTGACGCCCTCGATCGGCTCCATCGGCAGGATGTCCAGCGCAATGATGGTTCCGTCGAGCTGCCCCACGCCCGCGCCTTCCGGCGAAAGGCGGCGGCGCACGTACTGGCTCCAGGCTCCGGGTGTAGAACCGAGATCGACCACCACGTGACCGGGACGGATCAGGCCCAGGGTCTCGTCGATTTCCTTGAGCTTGTAGGCCGCGCGG